>NZ_VYKE01000138.1:0-13967 GCF_032424515.1 Pseudomonas sp. JV245A | reverse complement strand
ACGCCTGAGCCGGGCCCGGCACCTGCTGCGCACCACCGCCCAGCCCCTGGGCGAGATTGCACTGGCCTGTGGTTTTGCCAGTGCCAGCCACTTCAGCAATCGCTTCCGGCACGCCCTGGGGGGCACGCCGGGAGACTACCGCCTGGCGTTCCTGCGCTGAGGCCAGGGTTACCCAAAACCCGCCTCTGCATGCTCCTTCTTATGCCAAAGCCCAGGCTGACACGCCTGAGTCAGTGAACGGTTAAAGTTCCTTACTTAAATAAGACAATTCTTACAAGCCAATTAAAAACCCCCTACATATCTCTCTCAGAAAGATCACGCCCGGCAAGTTCTTATATGACACTCAAGAACATAATCAGGTAATTATTTTAATATTTTATTTACCACTTCATTCATGGAGCTGATGGTTATTGTTTAAGCCCAGTTTCAACTTAGTCTTCGAACCCTGAGTGCCAGGCATTCCATAAATATCCACCCCCCTCACAGGAGCCAATTACCTGAAATACCCGGCAGACTCTTGCCCACAACAATTGACACACAACTTTCACCACACCCCTGAGGCAACCCAACCTTCGACCATTGGTCGTTGAACAAACCAGCAACAACTAAGCCGTTAATCGCCTTACTCCAAAACAACAAAAACAGAGGACGATGAAATGCTTTCACAAAGTTTGCCACGGCAATGGGTCAGACACTCGCCCCTGCTGTGTGCCTCGATACTGGCCATTCCGGTAAAAGCCGAACTGCTCGAGGACAGCAGCGCACGCCTGGAACTGCGCAACTACTACTTCAATCGGGACTACCGCGAAGGCACTGCCCCTACCCGTGAAGAATGGGCGCAAGGTTTCCTCTTGCGCCTGGATTCGGGGTTCACCGAAGGCCGCCTCGGCGTCGGTGCCGACGCCATCGGCATGCTCGGGATCAAGCTGGATTCCGCTCCTGGCCGGACCGGCACCGGGCTGTTGAAGGTGGCACGCAATGGCCGGGCAGAGGATGACTATTCGAAACTGGCCCTGGCCGGCAAGCTCAAGACCAGCAAGACCCTGTTCAAGTTCGGAACCCTGGTACCGCCGGTACTGCCGACACTGAGACCCAATGACGGCCGCCTGTTTGCGCAGATGTTCGAAGGCGGGCTGCTGACCTCCAATGAAATCGAAGACCTGGAGTTTACCGCCGGGCGTCTGAGCCGGGTCCTGCAGCGCAACGCCACGCAGTACACACCGCTGACCCTGAGCCCCTTGAACCGGCGCTTCGAGAAGCTGGGGGCCACCGCGGAACACTTCGACATGGCGGGCCTCGACTATCGGTTCCACAAGCAATGGCTGGCTCGCGTGCATGTCGCCCAGCTGCAGGATATCTACCGCCAGCAGGTCTTCACCCTGGTCAACAAGAGCCCCTGGGGAGCGGGGACGTTCAGCAGCGATCTGCGCTTGAGCCTGATGAACGACTATGGCAATGCCAAAGGCGGCAAGATCGACAACCGCGCCCTGCAGGGGTTGCTCGGCTATGCCTATAAAGGCCACAGCCTTGGCCTGACTTATCAGCGAATGTTGGGGGATACCGGTTATGCCAACATCCTGGGTACCGATGCCAACTTGATCAACTTGTCCGTACTGGGTGACTTCGCCAATGCCAAGGAGCGCTCCTGGGCACTTCGTTATGGCTATGACTTTGCCAACCTGGGCTGGCCGGGCCTGACTATCAATAGCCGCTATATATCCGGCAGCCATGCCGAGATAACCGGCAGCCAAAGAATTGGCAAGTCATGGGAGCTGGATAATGAATTGCGTTATGTCGTGCAACAAGGCCCGCTGAAGAACTTAAGTGTACGCCTGCGCAGTGCGCTCTATCGCTCCAACTACGCCAAGAACTTCATTCGCGACACTGATGATACGCGACTGATGTTCAACTACACCTGGAATATCAAGTAAGCAGACCACCAGAACCGATGTAACGGATCAAATGCCTAGAGGTACTATCTCCATGCAACGTCTATTATCGAAAAGTTTGGCCAGCCTGTTATTTTTAAGCCTGTTCAACCCGGTCGCGGCGAAACAGCCCCTGCAAGCGCAAAGTGTCCCGGAGTTCCGACCGGGTTACTTGATCGGTTATCTGAAACAGCAGGATCTGCCCGACAGTCTGTCGCTGTTGCCGCCTCCTCCTGCGGTGGGGACCCCAGCCTTCACTCTGGACCAGAGCATGGCCGAGAAAAACCAGGCCTTGCGGGGCAGCAAACGCTGGGAGTTGGCCGTCAGCGATGCCAACCTGAAGTTCCCTGCCGCCGCGCAGACATTTTCCTGTGCCCTGAATGCCCCGATCAGCGAACAGCTGACACCTACGCTGTACAGAGTCCTGCGGCGGACCCTGGCCGATGCCGGGCTGGCCACCTACAGCGCAAAGAAGCGCTACCAGCGCACCCGGCCCTTCGTCTACAACCAGCAACCCAGCTGCACCCCGGAAGACGAGGCGAAACTGGCCGCAGATGGTTCCTACCCATCGGGCCACAGCGCAATCGGCTGGGCCTGGGCGCTGTTGCTGAGCGAACTGTCCCCCGAGCACGGCAATGCGCTCTGGGCCCGCGGCCGGGCCTACTCGCAAAGCCGCATGGTGTGCAACGTGCACTGGTACAGCGATATCCGTGAAGGCCGTGAAATAGGCGCGACCACCGTGGCACGCTTGCACGCCGACCCGACCTTCCAGGCCGATTTCGCCGTCGCCCGGCAAGAGTTGCTGGCCGTTCGGGCCCAGGGCCTGACCGCCGACGCTGACTGTGCAGCGCAAGCGCAGGCCCTGGCACTTGACGCCGACTAGGGTGCCAGGGTGAGGACCTTGAAGGTATTGGCATGAAACAGCGGGTCCGGCTTGGGTTCGGCCGGGCTCGCCGCCGGTTGGGTGAAGTCCATTGCCGCCAGGTAGACCCGCCGGGTACGCGGGTCGAACGCCATGTTGTAGGCCATGGGCTGGGTGCTGACGCTACCCAGGAGCTGGTAGCGGTCGGCATCGAGCTGGGCGACGACGCTGAGGTTGGCGTCCACCCCGCTGGCGATCAGCAAGCGCTGGGCCTGCGGGTCGTAGGCCAGGGCGTTGACGTCCCGGGTGATCGGCAGGCTGGCCTTCAGCGCACCGTTGTCGCGGTCGAGCACCAGCAGCACTGGCCGCTCACCACGGCAAGCGACGAACAACCGCCCTCGTTGTTCATCCTGGGCCAGGGCACTGGGCCGCGGGCAGTCGGGATACTGCCAGCGGTCCAGGACCTTGAAACTGCTGGAGGACAACCGCGCGACGACGCCCTCATCGCGCATCGGCAGGAAGAAACTGCCATCGCCCTTGAGCAGCAACGGGTCGATCTTCTTCACCGCCAGCTCATGGGCGGCGGTGATGCGCTCTTCTTTGGGATCGAAGACGAACAGGGTGGAACGATCGGCCCGGCGCCCGCTGACAATGATCACCTGCCCGGTGCGCGGCTCGTACACCGCGCTGTTGAGGTTGCTCTGGGTGACGGTGATGCGCTTGAGCGGCTTGAATGTGGATAACTCCACCACCCCCAGGCTGCCGTCGGTGTTGAGCACCAGCAGGCGGTCCAGCTCCGGTACCAACACCACACCATTGGCGCCCCGGGACTGTTCGAGGGTGCGCACCGGGCGCTGCTTGTCCACATCGAACACGCTCAGGCCATTTTCCCGACGGGCCAGGAACAGGTAGGGCCGGGTCGGGTCCAGGGCGATGAAGCCCCAACTGCTGCCGGAGCCCGGCAGCTGCACTTGCTGTTCACGGTGGTACAGGCGCTCATCCGCCGGCGCAGCCGCCTGGGCCACGCCACAGAACGCCAGGAGCACACTCAGGGTCAGGGCTTTCATCAGAACTCCAGGGTGCTGGAGAGCGACACTTGGCGAGCATCCCCCAGGGACACGAAGTACTTGCTCACCGAGGAGGTGTAGTAGGTCTTGTCGAACAGGTTCTTCACGTTGAGCTGAAACTTGACCTTCTGCCCTTCGACCTTGGTGTCGTAGGTGGCGAAGGCATCGGCCACGGTGTAGCCCGGCAGGTCGAAGCTGTTGGGCGCATCCCCGGCGCGCTCACCGACATAACGGGCACCGGCGCCGACCCGCAGGCGGTCGCCGCCGATCAGGCTGCCGAAGTCGTAGACCGCCGACAGCGAGCCGGTGTTCTTGGCCACGTTCTGCAGTTGCTTGCCCTTGTACTGGGTGTCCTTGGTCACTTCGGCGTCGGTGTAGGCATAGCTGCCGATCAGGCTCCACTGGTCGGTGAGCTGCCCGGTCAGGTCCAGCTCCAGGCCCTGGGAATGCACTTCACCGGCCACGCTGGTGACAGTCTCGGAGGCCGTGGCGGTGGTCACCAGCACGTTGCGCTTGGTGATGTCGAACAACGCCGCACTGGCGGTGATGCGCCCTGGAATGTCGAGCTTGGCCCCCAGTTCCCAGGACTTGGCTTCTTCCGGTGCGATGGAGCCGTCCAGCACCACGCTGCCGCCGGCCAGCTGGGCAATGCTGGAGTTGGGTTTGAACGACTCGGTGTAGCTGCCGTAGAACGACAGCTGGTCGGTGTAGCGGTACACCAGGCCGGCGCGGGGCACGAACTTCTGCCCGTTGCTGTCGGTATTGGCGTGGAACGGCCGGCCCTTGCCCGCGTACTGGTCGTACTCCTGGAAACGCCCGCCGCCCACCAGGATCCACTGGTCGGTGAGGTGGATGGCATCCTGGAAGAACAGCGAGTCACTGCGCAGCAGGTCGGTCTGGTCGCTGTCCGGGGCGCTGACGTTGGTCCCCGCCACTTGCTGGCCATACACCGGGTTGAGGTAGTTGAAACTGGTGTTCTTGCCGCGGATCAGGTCGGCGCGGTAGATCTTGCGGTACTCGTCGTCCAGGCCGAACACCAGGTCATGCTGCATGCCGCCCAGTTGCACCTTGCCTTCCAGGCTGACGGTGGCATAGCGGTCGGTGGTCAGGGCATTCTTGGTGCCGTCCATGGTCCGGGTCAGGGTGCCGTTGGCGTTCACCGCGGTCAGGCGCACCTGGCTGGCGTCGTAGGTTTCACGGTTCCAGCTGTAGCCGAAGTGGGCCTTCCAGTCGTCGCTGAGCTCGTGATCGACCTCGAAACGATACAGGTCCGAACGCCCTTCCATGTTGTTGAACGGCTCGTCCAGGCGCCGGGTGGCCGGGATGTCCAGCGGGTGGTTGGTCTTGGGGTCGATGGCCGTGCCGCGGTCGAACGGGGTCAGGAATTCGCGATGCTCATAGGCCAGCAGCACCTTGGTGCGCTCGCCGTACCAGGCCAGGGACGGCGCCACCAGGGATTCGCGGTGGGTGCCGAAGTTGCGCCAGTAGTCTTCGTCTTCGTGGTCGACGATCAGCCGGTAGGCCAGCCCGGAATCCCCCAGCGGCCCGGTGGTGTCCAGGCTGCCGCCGCTGCCGTTCTTGCCCGAGCCGTAGGTCGAGCCGCGCACGGTCAGGGCCGTGGACTGCTGCAACTCGGGTTTCTTGCTGACGATGTTGATCACCCCGCCCGGGTCCTGGATGCCATAGAGCAGGGACGACGGGCCCTTGATCACTTCCACGCGCTCGGCCGTGGCGTTCAGGGCACGGCCCTGCACCACCGGCATGCTGTCGCGCATGATCGAGCCGTTGCGGTTGTCGCCGAAGCCGCGCAGCAGCACCGCGTCCTGAGTGCCGCCCAGGGTGTTGGTCTGGGTGATGCCACTGACGTTCTTCAGGGCGTCATCCAGGTTGCGCGGGGTCTGGTCGCGCAGCACCTGGGCCGGGATCACGTTGATGATCTGCGGGATTTCCTGGTTCAGCGCCTGGGAGCGGGCCACCGAGGTGGTGGCCGGCGGCTGATAGCTGGTGCTTTCGTCGACGCCCTGGGTGGTGATGCTGGAAGTCCCCAGGTTCAGCCCGGCACCTTGGGGCAGGGGTTCGAGAACCAGGGTATGGGCGTCGCTGCGGCGATAGGTGAAACCGGAATTGCCCAAGAGACGCTGCAAGGCCTGCTCGGCACTGAGCTGGCCGGTGACGGCCGGGGCCTTGAGGTTGTAGGGCGCCTCGTCGGTGTAGACCACGCTGATCCCGGTGACCCGGGTGAAATCGCTCAGGGCCTGGGGTAGCGGCTTGGCCGCGATGGCGAAGTTGAACAGCGCACTGTGCTGCTCGCTGCCGGCCTGGGCCGCCAATGCCACGCTCAGGGGCAGCAGGGCCAACCCCGAAACCACCAGCGCCGAAGCGCCGAACCACCGTTTGACCGAACCGTTTACCGCCGAATTTGCCCTGGACTTCATGCTGGAGACTCGTGTGTAAAAGCACCGTGAATGCGAATTAGTCGCACTTTCAAGCACTACACGTATGTCGCAGGCAAAGACCTCAGCATTTTTTTGAAAATATTTTCAGGGCGGCGAAAACGCCCCCGCCCGATGCATCCCCTGTAGCCAGTGCCGCAGGCTGCGATCGGGCTGGGCGGCACTCCGACGAAGATCGAGGCGCTCGTGAGGCCGCAGGAGGTTTGACGGGAGACCGTCAAGCAAGGTCCTGCGGACCTTTTCGCAGCCTCGCAGGCTCGGCAGCGGCTACAGCGCTCGTTACAGGGATCGCTGGATGCGCCCGGCACTGGTGCTGGAGCCCACGGGCTTGCCCTGCTGGTCCATGTCCTTGAGGTAGTGCAGCATCGCCTCCAGGTCGCTGACCCCCAGGTCGCTGCGGTTCAGGCCGCTCTTGAACAGGCTGAAGCGGTCGCCGCCATCGGCCAGGAAGCCGTTCATCACCAGCCGGTAGTTCGCGCCGGCCTGCAGCGGCTTGCCGTTGAGGCGCACGCTGCCGGGGACGACACGGCTGTCCGGCGGGCGCTTGGGGTCCCAGCGATAGGTGAAGCCCTGGGACACTTGCAGGATGTTGGCATCGTCCGCGCCCTTCCATTGCTGGTTGAGCACCTGTTCGATCTGCCGGCCCGTGAGGTCGAAAGCGATCAGGTTGTTGTTGAACGGCTGCAAGGTCGCCAGTTGCCCGTAGTTGACCCGGGTCTGCCCGGGCTCCAGGGACAGGTCGCTGCGAATGCCGCCGGTGTTCATGAAGGCGATCTGTGCGCCATTGGCCCGGCCGCCGGCCAGATGCGCGTCGGCAATCAGGTCACCGATGGGCATTTCCCCGGCCGCATCGGCCCGCCGGGCAATCGGCGAGGCGGCAATCGCCCCCACCGGCTTGAGCAGCACCTGGTTGCTACGGGCCTCGACCTCCTGTTGCAACTGCGCCAGGGCCGGGTCCTGTGGATAACGGGCCGGATCGGCCAGCAGGTTGAGGGCCTGGATGCTCGCCACCCGGTGCTGGCCCGGGGTCACTTGCAGGGTCAGGTGGGTCAGCAGGTGGCCGTAGGAATTGCCTTGGGTCACCAGCAGCGGCCCGACCTTGCACAGGTAGCCCTGGTGCGAGTGGGCGCTGATCAGCACGTCCACCGCCGGGTCCAGGCGCTTGGCCACGTCGACGATATCGCCGCCGAGCTGCGAGCAGTCCTGCTTGTCGAACGGCTCGGGGGTCGAGCCGCCCTGGTGCACCACGGCGACGATGGCGTTGACACCCTGGGCATTGAGTTCGGGGATCAGCTTGTTGATGGATTCGGCTTCGTCGGCCACCTGCAAACCGCGCATGCCCTTGGCGCTGACCACCGAGGCCACGTCCCGCAGCACCGCACCGACAAAGGCCACCTTGACCCCGCGCACCTCTTCGATGCGGTAGGCCGGCAGCAACGGCTTGCCAGTGTCGCTGTCCAGCAGGTTGGCCGCCAGGTAGGGGAAGCCGCTGCCGGGGTAGTTCGGGCGGAACTGGCAGGCCTTGTCCGGCCGCGACGACTGGCAGCCGCCATTGAGCTGGCGCAGGAACTCGGCCTTGCCGTTGTCCAGTTCGTGATTGCCGATGGCGCTGAGTTTCATGCCCATCTGGCGCAGGGCGTCCAGGGTCGGCTCGTCGGCCCACATGGCCGACAGCGGCGGGCTGCCGCCCACCAGGTCGCCGGCGCCGATGAACAGCAGTTGCGGGTCCTGCTGGCGCAGTTGGGCAAGCATGCCGCCCAGGGTAGCGATGCCGCCGGCCGCAAGCTTGCGCACGCCGCCCGGGGCCTGGGGGTCCTTGTAGCTGAAGGGGTTGGCTTGCAGGTAGCCGTGCAGATCGTTGATGGCGACGATGTTCACCGCCACTGGTTGCGGCGGTTCAGACAGCGAGCTGCAACCGGCCAGGGTGACCAGGGCCAGGGTCAGTGCCCCCAGCATCCGGGGCATGGGACGAAGACGGGACATGAAAGAAATCCTTGGTAGATCAGCGAAAAAAAAGCCGCTGGCGCAGGCCGATCAGACAGAGAACAGCGCTGGGAACAGCGCCGGCTTCGCCGTCGATCGCAGCCCGTGCCCGCGGCAGCGGCTACAGGTCAGGTCATCAGGCAGGTTGCAGGCTGCCGTGGACCACCTGGGGTGCTGGCGGGGCCTTCAGCGCGGTGCCCATGCCGGCGCGCAGCAGCAGGATCTTCAGGTGGTCGGTGATGCGCTCGACCCGGTCCTGGAAGTGGTTGTGGAAGATCATGCTGCCCAGGGCAATGGCGATCCCCAGGGCCGTGGCATACAGCGCGGTGCCGATACCCTTGGACACTTCGCCCGGGTCGCTGACGCCGGTCTCGGCCAGGGCCTTGAAGGTGTCGATGATCCCCAGGATGGTGCCCAAGAGGCCCAGCAAGGGCGCAGCGGTAACCACGGTTTCCAGCAGCCACAGGCCATGCATCAGCTTGCTGCGGGTGGCGATGTAGATCGACTCGCTGAGATCTTCCAGGTCCTTGTGGCTGGCCAGCCCCTGCTTGTGGGCAAACAGCTCGGCGACCATTTCCAGGGGCAGGCTGTTGCGCTCGCGCAGCGGAGCGGGCAGATCGTCGACGCTGTGCATCTTCGGGTTGAGCACGGTCTCCAGTTTCTTCGCCTGGCGCAGGCTGAAGCTGAAGTAGATGCCCC
Organism: Pseudomonas sp. JV245A; assembly: GCF_032424515.1. Taxonomy (NCBI): domain Bacteria; kingdom Pseudomonadati; phylum Pseudomonadota; class Gammaproteobacteria; order Pseudomonadales; family Pseudomonadaceae; genus Pseudomonas; species Pseudomonas sp. JV245A. The sequence goes on along the minus strand of NZ_VYKE01000138.1, from coordinate 4,975 downwards.
GCTCCACCGCGATGAAGGCGGCAATCGCGGCAGCGCCGTACATGGTGTAGAAGGTGATGTCGTGCAGCAGATTCATGTCCATCGTCATTTCCTCTTGTGCCTGAATCGAATCAGAACGCAGCTTCCAGGGAGACCATCGCGGTGCGTTCTTCACCCACGTTGTAATAGGCGGTGCTTGGCGCCAGGCCATTGGTCCTTACCGAGTTGAAAGACACGGTGCGTACCGACGCCAGGTATTCCTTGTCGAACACGTTGAGCATCGAGAAGCGCAGGGTCGCGGACTTCAGCACCTTCTTGTCCACCGGCAGGTGGATACCGGCATTGAGGTCGAACACGGTGCGTCCGGAGATCTTCTCGTCGTTGGTCAGGTCGCCGTAGAAGGCGCCGACGTACTTGCCCACCACGTTGCCGTAGTAGAGCGAATCGTCGTAGCCCAGGCTCAGGTTGAACATGTTTTCCGGAACGTTGGTCAGCTGTTTGCCGGCCGTCGGCAGCAGCACGTTCTTGTTAGTCAGGTCATCCATCTGCTCGGACTTGGTGTAGGTGTACGAGGCGTAGTAGTTGAAGTTGTGTGGCAAGAGGCCGCTCCACTCCAGCTCCAGGCCACGGTTCTTCACTTCGCCGACGTTGGCCACGACGTAGTCGCCATTGAGGTCGGTGGTGGAGATCTGCCGGTCCTTGAAGGTGATGTAGAACAGGGTCGCGCTCAGGGCCATGTTCTCCTCGCTGTAGCGCCAGCCCAGTTCCTGGTTCCAGCTCAGCTCGGGTTTCAGGCTGATGGAATCACCCTTGTTGTAGAGCACGTAGTTGGGCGGCGTGCGCATGTTGCGGGTGACGTTGTAGAACGCCTGGTTGTTCGGGTCCACCTGGTACTTGGCGTTGAAGCTGGGCAGGAACTCGTGGTACTTGGCGTCGCGTTTTTCCGGCTTGTCGGTGAGGCTGCCCAGGTTGTTGCCATCACGCTCCACGTACTGGTAGGCCAGGGCCCCGGTAAGGGTCAGGTCCGGGGTCGCCTGCCAGGTGTCCTGCACCCAGAGTTTCTGCGCCGGGGTCACGGTGTACTGGTGGCGGCCCTGGACCGTCGCGCCATTGCGGTCCACCAGTTGGTCGGAGCCGTTGTAGTCGCCCCAGACGTTTTCCGGAGCGCCGTTGCCCTTGATGCCGATGAAGGGCTGGGTCTGGCGCTGGCGGGCGCGCTCGTACCAGTAGCCGACGTCCAGGCTGTGCTCTTCGTTAAGGTCCCACTTGAGCTTGGTGGTCATGCCGGGGCGCCAGGTCTCGGTCCACGAAGGCCGGTAGTAGGTGCCGCTGGGCAGCCCGCTCAGGTCATAGTTGCCGGCCCGGCTGGAGGTGCTGGACAAGGTGGTGGCGGTCTGGCCGCTGAAGCTGCCGCCGTTGGACCAGACGTAGTACGGGTTGAAGGTCAGGCTCAGGTCGTCGCGCAGCTGGAAGCGCTGGGTCACCGAGGCGGTCACGCTTTCGAAGGGGTTGCGGTTGAGCTTGTAGGACTGGGACACGCTGCCGTTCTTGAACACGGTGCTTTCCGAGTAGTCCAGGCGCCGGCCCTGGGTCTGGAACTGGGACTTGCTGACGCTGTTGTAGTTGTAGTTTTCCTGCAGGTTGTATTTGACGATGGCGTTGGTGGAGTTGCCGTTGCCGTCTTCGAACAGGGTGTTCCACTCGATCTTGTCGGCCCGCAGGGTGCCCTTGCCCTTCCACTTGTCACCTTCGGTATGGGACGCCGAGACCCAGGTCTTGAAGCCCCCCAGCTCGCCGGTGTTGAGGCGGGCAAAGGATTTGCGCAGGTTGTTGGAACCCACAGACTGCTTGACGAACACCCCGAAGTCCTTGGTCGGGCGCACGGTCACCAGGCCGATGTTGCCACCGCTGGAACCGATGTGCGGGCCGTCGGCTTCGGACGAACCCTGGGTGACGAAGACTTCACTGAAGTTCTCCGGGTCGCCCATCAGGTTCGGGTAGATGCTGTAGTCGCCCGAGTCGTTGATCGGGAAACCGTCGGCGGAGAGCCCGACCTGGTCGGAGTTCATCCCGCGCATGGTGAAGTTGGTGCCGCTCAGGCCCGAGGCGTCGGTGCTGGAAACGTTGATCCCCGGGGTGTACTTGAGCTTGTCCACGGCGTTGGCGGTGGGGGCCATCTGATCCATGGCCTCCTTGGTCACGGTGGAGCGGCCCTTGGCGCTTTCTTCCTTGATCATGTGGCCGTTGCCCAGGGTCTGTTTACCGGCAACGTTCACCGAACCTACGTCCACGGTATCGTCGGCCAAAACCAGTGGCGCAAAACTGCCCAGGCCCGATGCCAGAAGCAGGGCATAAAGTTTATTGATCTTCACGGGTCAATCCCTTGCTTACAACTTTCGTTAATAGGTGATGGGTTTATTCCACGTTGTAACTAAAGGTCGCGGTAAAACGTTGCTTGTTCTTGCCGGAGAACGCGTCCGAGGGAAACGGCGAAACTTTCTCCACGCGGCGCAAACTGGTTTGCGCCGCGCGATTGAGCAACATGTTCGGCGCCTTGTTTTCGATGCCACTGTCGAGCACGTTGCCGGCCCGATCGACTTCCAGCCAGATCACCACATCGCCCTGGGGACGTTGCAGCGAGGCCTCGCGGCCGCTGGGGTATTGCTTGTGCTTTTCCAGTTCCTTGCGCAAAGCGGCGGTGTACAGACTTTCCTTGATTGCACTGCTGGGCGCCGCGGGCGCGGTGGCCGGAGCAGGTACGGGAGCCGGTGCGGCCACCGGTTTCGGCGCAGCGGCCACTGCGGGCTGCGGCGCGGTGGGGGCGTTCTGGGCCACGGCCGGGGCCGGCTTGGGTGGCGCAGGCTTGGCCACCATGGGCTTGGGCACCGGCGGCTTGGGCTTGACCACCGGCTTGGGTTTCGGCGGCTCGATCACCAGCGGTTCTTCCTCCGGCACCACCTGCGGCGGCTCGGGCTCGATGGGCAACGGCTCAGGCGGTGGCGGTGGTGGCTCGGCCGCCGCCAGCAGTTCGGCGGCATCGACCAGGGCGATTTCCACGGTGCTTTCGTCATACACCGGCTTGATCTGCAACTGCTGCAACTGGCTGGTATAGATCACCAGCAGCAACAGGCCAGCCGGCAGCAGGCACGCAAGCAACTTGCGAGTTCTATAGAGACTGAACATGGCGTCAGGACTTGCGTGTAGCGATGGAGACGGAAGAGAAGCCATTGCCCTTGAGCAAGTCCATCACCGAAACCAGGCGTTTAACTTCCACGCCCTGATCGCTGTTGATAATGATCACCAACTTTTCACTGCTGTCGTTCAACACTTTGAGTTGCGCCAGCAATGCACTTTCATCCAGGTCCTGGCCATCGAGTTGCAGGCGCTCTTGCAGACCCAGGGTAATCACTGCCTTGTTTTGCGGCTTCAACTGTTGCGCGGTACTGGCGACCGGCAACTGCGTCTTGATCCCTACGGCCGGGATCACGTTGAGGCTGATGAGTACGAAGAACACCAGCAGAAACATCATCACATCGATCATCGGAATGATCTCGATATGAGCTTTTTTCTTTTTAGCTACATCCCAGCTGCGCATCGTCTTGCTCCCGCTTCAGCCATCCCTCCCTTGTGAGAGCTGAATCACAACCCTCGCCGATCCTGACCATGTGCTCAGGAATGCGCAGATCATCCCCGTCTGATGTAACGGTTTGGTGACAGAACGGAGTGATAACGATGAATGTTCGGGAGCTCTGGGACGCGGTTCTCAGCGCAGGACGATGAACCTCCCGAGAACCCGATGCTGCTGGAAGCCGAGCACCGCCTGCAGTGAATCGAGGACCGCCTGCGGGTCCTTGCTGGAGAAACTGCCACTGATGCGCCGCGCCGCCAGTTCATCGTTGAGCAGCAGGATACGCCCGGGGAAATAGCGCCGCAGGTCGTCCACCACCTCGGCCAGAGGCGCGTGGTAATAGTTCAGCCAGCCCTGGCGCCAGGCCAGTTGCGCCTCACTGTCGACAGCGTGCAGCGGGGCCGCAACGCCATGTCCGTAGGCCACTTGCTGCCCGGCGCCGAGCACCTGCTGCGCCGCGCCCTTGGCCGGCGTGACCCCCACCCGGCCGGACAGCACCGTGACCTGGGCCCCGCCCGGCTGCAGGCGCACTTCGAACTGGGTGCCCAGCACCCGCGCCTCCCCCTCTTGCGCGTCCACCACAAAGGGCTCGCCGGTGTGGCTGACGCTGAAGAAACCGGCGCCGCGACGCAGCTGCACATGCCGCTCGCCGCGGCTGAAATCCACGGCAATGGCGCTGTCGGCATCCAGGGTCACCTGGCTCTGGTCGGCCAGGGTCAGGGTGCGCACCTGGCCCGGCGCGGAAACGTAGTCGGCCCCCAGGTCATCGACCCAGCGCCCGGGCTGCCAGCCGGCGCCCAGGGCCACCGCCAGCAATACACTGGCGGCCAGCGCCAGCCCCGCCGACCAGCGCCGCCGGGCCCGGCCCCTGGCAGCATCCATGGAACGCAGCAGGCCGTGCAGGGCAAAGGCGTCTTCATCGGCCAGGGTGCGCGCCGGCTGCTCGCTCAGCTCCCACACCACCTGGGCCTGGGCATAGGCCTCGATATGCGCGGGGTCGGCCTGCAACCACTGGCTGAAGGTGGCCTGGTCGCCACTGCTGGGCTGATCGTGGAGCAGGCTCAGCCAGGCCAGCGCGGCCTGCTCCTGAGCGGGCGTCGGGCAGATACTCGTGCGGTGGTTCACGGTGCATTCCTTGGCGTGCGCGTGCCCGGGGCTTCCCGCAGGCTGGCCTTGCAGGCTTCGAGGGCGCGCATCATATGTTTTTCCACGGCGCTTTGGGACAAGCCCATGGCCTTGGCGATCTCGGCGTACTTGCGCCCGTGGATGCGGTTGAGCAGGAAGATCTGCCGGGTGCGCTGCGGCAGGCTGCGCAGGGCCGCTTCGACATGCCGCAGGTCGTTGCCGGCTTCCAGCGCCGCCTGGGGC
>NZ_VYKE01000137.1:0-14146 GCF_032424515.1 Pseudomonas sp. JV245A | reverse complement strand
TTCCATGCGCAACAGCACCGAACGCGCCGAATCGACCCTGAATATCGCCCGGGGTGCCGGCCTGTCCCTGGACACCATCAACAGCGCCATCATCGAGATCAACGAACGCAACCTGGTGATCGCCAGCGCCGCTGAAGAACAGGCCCAGGTGGCCCGGGAAGTGGACCGCAACCTGGTGAACATCCGCGACTTGTCGGTGCAGTCCTCCACCGGTGCCAACCAGACCAGTGCAGCCAGCAACGAGCTGTCGCGCCTGGCCGTGGACCTCAACGGCATGGTTGCCCGCTTCCGCCTCTGAAACACCCCGCCAGCCCTGGATGGCGCCGGTAAAACGGCGCCGGAATTCGCACCTGGGGAATCCGCCACTGTCGCCAAAAGCTTTTTGACAGTGGCGTATTTCAACAGGTTAGAATCGCTGGCACGCAGACTGCATGGTCAGCCTGCGCCCGCCTTTTTCGCCCTGGAGTACTGCCTTTGAATGCGACGACCATCAACAGCCTGTTCTTGATCGGCGCGTTGCTGGTAGGTGCGAGCATTCTGGTGAGTTCACTTTCATCGCGCCTGGGCATCCCGATCCTGGTGATCATCCTGGCCGTGGGCATGACCGCCGGGGTGGACGGCGGCGGCATCATCTTCGACAACTACCCGACCGCCTACCTGGTGGGCAACCTGGCCCTGGCCGTGATCCTGCTGGATGGCGGTCTGCGTACCCGGGTCGCGAGCTTCCGCGTGGCCCTGTGGCCGGCGCTGTCCCTGGCCACGGTGGGGGTGCTGATCACCACTGGCCTGACCGGCATGGCAGCCGCCTGGCTGTTCGACCTCAACCTGATCCAGGGCCTGCTGATCGGCGCCATCGTCGGCTCCACCGACGCCGCCGCGGTGTTCTCGCTGCTGGGGGGCAAGGGCCTCAACGAGCGGGTCACCGCCAGCCTGGAGATCGAATCCGGCAGCAACGACCCGATGGCGGTGTTCCTCACCGTAACCCTGATCGACATGCTCGCCAGCGGCCACACCGGCCTGCACTGGAGCCTGCTGACGGACCTGATCCGCGAGTTCGGCATCGGCGCGGTGATCGGCCTGGGCGGTGGCTGGCTGATGTTGCAACTGGTCAACCGCATCCACCTGGCCACCGGCCTGTACCCGATCCTGGTGGTGGCCGGCGGCCTGGTGGTGTTCGCCCTGACCAACGCCCTGCACGGCAGCGGCTTCCTCGCCGTGTACCTGTGCGGCCTGGTAATCGGCAACCGCCCGGTACGCAGCCGCCACGGCATCCTGCACATGCTCGACGGCATGGCCTGGCTGGCACAGATCGGCATGTTCCTGGTGCTGGGGCTGCTGGTCACCCCCCACGACCTGCTGCCCATCGCCCTGCCGGCCCTGGGCCTGGCGCTGTGGATGATCCTGTTCGCCCGACCGCTGTCGGTGCTGGTGGGCCTGGCGCCGTTCAAGGCCTTCCATGGCCGGGAAAAGGCCTTCATTTCCTGGGTCGGACTGCGCGGTGCGGTCCCGATCATTCTCGCGGTGTTCCCGCTGATGGCCGGGCTGCCCAATGCCCAGCTGTACTTCAACCTGGCGTTCTTCATCGTCCTGATCTCGCTGCTGGTGCAGGGCACCAGCCTGCCGTGGGTGGCCAAGTGGCTGAAGGTGACGGTTCCACCGGAGCCGGCACCGATCTCCCGGGCGGCCCTGGAAGTCCACGTCACCAGCGAGTGGGAGCTGTTCGTCTACCGCCTGGGGGCGGAGAAATGGTGCATCGGCGCCGCCCTGCGGGAGCTGAAAATGCCCGAGGGCACGCGCATCGCCGCACTGTTTCGTGGCCAGCAACTGCTCCATCCGTCGGGTAGTACGGTGCTCGAAGCCGACGATCTGCTGTGCGTGATCGGCCATGAACACAACCTCCCGGCCTTGGGCAAACTCTTCAGCCAGGCTCCGGAACGCGGCCTGGACCTGCGCTTCTTCGGTGACTTCGTGCTCGAGGGCGATGCCCAGCTGGGCGCGGTCTCGGCGCTCTACGGGCTCAAGCTCGACGGCCAGGACGCAGACATGCCGCTGGCCGCCTTCATCGCCCAGAAGGTCGGTGGTGCACCGGTGGTCGGCGACCAGGTGGAATGGAACAACACCATCTGGACCGTGGCCGTGATGGACGGGAACAAGATCGGCAAGGTCGGCGTCAGATTCCCCGAAGGAAGTCGCCCCGGCCCCGGACTCTTCCTCTAAACTGCGGAACGCGTCAGCCCCCGGCATGGCGCCCCCTATTCCTACTTGCTTGACCGACCTCTATGCCTATCCTGCGTAAATTTTTCGCTGTTGCCCTGCTGGGCCTGAGCCTCTCTGTCGGCGCGGTACAGGGCGGTGACCCGCCCAGCGCCGAGGCGGTCCAGCAGAGCCTGGACAAGATCGCCGAGCGCAAACTGCCGGAGGCCGACCAGAAGGCCCTGCAGACCCTGCTGCAGAACACCCTGAACCAGCTGGCCAACAAGCAGAACTATGAGCAGCGCCTGAGCGATCTCAAGCAGCAATTGAGCAATGCCCCGCGCCAGACATCGGAAAACCAGCGCGAACTGGCCCGCCTGAAAGCCAGCAAAGTGGTCCCGGTGATCCAGCGCTACGGCTCGTTGCCGGTATCGCAGCTCGAACAGCTGCTGACCGAGCGCACCAGCCTGCAGGGCGACCTGCAAAAGGCCCTGGCCGACGCCAATACCCTGGACATCACCGCCCAGACCCGCCCCGAGCGCGCCCAGGCGGAGATCAGCAGCAGCCAGACGCGCATCCTGCAGATCAACGCCGCACTCAAATCCGGCAAGGACGGCGGCAAGCTGCTCAGCGCCGACCAGCGCAACCTGCTCAACGCCGAGCTGGCAGCGATCAACGCGCTGATCCCCCTGCGCCGCCAGGAACTGGCCGGCAACAGCCAATTGCAGGATCTGGGCAGTAGCCAGCATGACCTGCTGATGGAAAAGACCGCGCGCCTGGAGCAGGAAATCCAGGACCTGCAGACCCTGATCAACCAGAAGCGCCTGGCCCAGTCCCAGGAAACCGTGACCCAGCAGTCCATCGAGGCGCAGAAGGCCGGGAGCAGCAGCCTGCTGGCCACCGAGAGCGCCAGCAACCTCAGGCTCTCCGACTACCTGCTCAAAAGCACCGACCGCCTCAACGAACTGACCCAGCAGAACCTGCTGACCAAGCAGCAGCTGGACAGCGTGACCCAGAGCGATGCGGCCCTGGACGAGCAGATCAACGTGCTCAAGGGCAGCCTGCTGCTGTCGAAGATCCTCTATAAACAGAAGCAGGCCCTGCCGCGCCTGAAACTGGACCGCGACCTGGCGGACGAAATCGCCGACATCCGCCTCTATCAGTTCGAAGTCAATCAACAGCGCGAGCTGCTGGGCAGCCCCAGCACCTACGTCGACAACCTGCTCAAGAACCAACCCCCGGAACAGGTCACGCCACAACTGCGCCGGACCCTGATCGATCTCGCCATCACCCGCGCCGACCTGCTGGAACGCCTGAACCGCGAGCTGAGCGCGCTGCTCAATGAATCCATCACCCTGCAGTTGAACCAGAAGCAGCTGCTCAGCACCTCCCAGAGCCTGCGAGCGACCCTCGACGAGCAGATGTTCTGGATCCCCAGCAACAAGCCGCTGGACGCCGAGTGGCTGCAAAGCGTCCCCGTGCGCCTGGAGCGCCAGGTCACTACCCTGCCCTGGGCCTCCAGCCTCAGCGAACTGACCGACGGCCTGGCCCAGCGGCCACTGCTGTTCCTGCCCCTGGCGCTGCTGTTCGGCGCCCTGCTGTGGCGGCGCAAGGCCCTGTATGCGCGCCTGAACAAGGTGCACAAGGACATCGGCCATTTCAAACGCGACAGCCAGTGGCACACACCACTGGCGATCTTGGTGAACATCCTCCTGGCGATGCCGGTGACCCTGGTCCTGGCCCTGTGCGGCTACGCCCTGCAGATCGACGCCCGTGGGCAGAACGCCAACCTCGGCGCCGCGCTGCTGCAGATCGCCCAGGCCTGGCTGGTGTTCTATACCGCCTATCGGATCCTCGCCCCCGGCGGCGTGGCGGAACTGCATTTCCGCTGGGAAAAACCCCAGGTGGAATTCCTCCAGGGCTGGGTCCGCCGCCTGGGGCTGGTGGTCCTGGCACTGGTGGCCGTGGTGGCGGTGGCCGAGCACCAGCCCGCAGCCCTGGCCGAGGACGTGCTGGGCATCGCCGTGGTGCTGACCTGCTATGCACTGATGGCCTGGCTGCTGAGCCGCCTGCTGCTGAGCAGCCCGACCCACCAGAACACCTCGCTGTTCCGCAAGGCCGTGGGCGTGCTCTTCACCCTGCTGCCGATCGCCCTGTTCATCGCCGTGTGCTTCGGCTACTACTACACCGCCCTGAAACTCAGCGACCGGCTGATCAACACCCTGTACCTGCTGATGTTCTGGCTGGTGATCGAGGCCACCTTCGTCCGCGGCCTGAGCGTGGCGGCCCGGCGCCTGGCCTACCAGCGCGCGTTGAGCAAGCGCCAGGCCGCCAAGGAAGCCGGGGAAAGCGGCGAGGCGGTGGTGGAAGAGCCGACCCTGGATATCGAGAAGGTCAACGAGCAATCCCTGCGCCTGATCCGCCTGGCCCTGCTGGGCGGCTTCATGGCGGCGCTGTACTGGGTATGGGCAGACCTGATCACGGTGTTCTCCTACCTGGACAACGTCACCCTCTACGAATACACCAGCGGCACCGGCGCCAACATGAGCATGGTGCCCATCAGCATCGGCGACGTCATCGGCGCGCTGATCATCGTCGGCATCACCTTCGCCCTGGCGCGCAACCTGCCTGGCCTGCTGGAGGTACTGGTGCTGTCCAAGCTGGACCTGGCCCAGGGCAGCGCCTATGCCACCACCACCCTGCTGTCCTACGCCATCGCCGGGATAGGTTTCGTCGCCACCCTGTCGACCCTGGGGGTCAGCTGGGACAAGCTGCAATGGCTGGTGGCCGCCTTGTCCGTGGGCCTGGGCTTCGGCATGCAGGCGATCTTCGCCAACTTCATCTCCGGCATCATCATCCTGTTCGAGCGCCCGGTACGGATCGGCGACACCATCACCATCGGCAACCTGTCGGGCACCGTGAGCAAGATCCGCATCCGCGCCACCACCATCACCGACTTCGATCGCAAGGACATCATCGTCCCCAACCAGACCTTCATCACCGGGCAGTTGATCAACTGGTCGCTGACCGACACCATCACCCGGGTGACCCTCAAGCTCGGTGTCGACTACGGTTCGGACCTGGACCTGGTCAAGGAACTGCTGCTCAAGGCCGCCCGGGAGAACCCGCGGGTCCTCAAGGAGCCGGAACCCCATGTGTACTTCCTGAACTTCGGTGAAAGCACCCTGGACCATGAGCTGCGCATGCACGTGCGCGAGCTGGGGGACCGCAACCCGGTGGTCGACGAGGTCAACCGCTTCATCAACCGCGAGTTCAAGAAACAGCACATCAACATCTCGTTCCGGCAGATGGAGGTCTACCTGAAGAACCTCCACGGCCAGGAATACAAGATGGTGCCCATCGAACCCGAGGCCAAGACCATAGTCCCGGTGGCCGAGGGCAAGCCGCTGCAGGAACCGCCGGCCAGCAAACTCGACTAAGGCCTCTTTCCCCAGCAGAATACTCGGACATTCTGCTGGGAGATGGCCGTTGAAAGCCCTCGACGAACTGACCTTCGACAACCGCTTCGCCCGCCTGGGCGACGCCTTCTCGACCCACGTACTGCCCGAACCCCTCGACAACCCGCGGCTGGTGGCCGCCAGCCCTGGCGCCATGGCGCTGCTGGACCTGGACCCGGCCGTGGCCGAAACCCCGGTGTTCGCCGAACTGTTCGGCGGGCACAAGCTGTGGGCCGAGGCCGAGCCCCGGGCGATGGTCTATTCCGGGCATCAGTTCGGCTCCTACAACCCGCAATTGGGGGACGGCCGCGGGCTGCTGCTGGGCGAGGTCTACAACCAGGCGGGAGAACACTGGGACCTGCACCTGAAGGGCGCCGGCCAGACGCCCTATTCGCGCATGGGCGATGGCCGCGCGGTGCTGCGCTCGTCGATCCGCGAATTCCTTGCCTCCGAGGCCCTGCATGCCCTGGGCATTCCCAGCAGCCGCGCACTGTGCGTGATCGGCTCGGACACTCCGGTATGGCGCGAGAAGCAGGAGCGCGGGGCCATGGTCCTGCGCCTGGCACCGAGCCATGTCCGCTTCGGCCATTTCGAGTATTTCTACTACACCAAGAAACCCGAGCAGCAGAAGCAGTTGGGGGAGCATGTGCTGGCCCTGCATTTCCCCGAGTGCCAAGAGCTGCCTGAACCCTATCTGGCGATGTTCCGCGAGATCGTCGAGCGCAATGCCGAGCTGATTGCCAAATGGCAGGCCTATGGCTTCTGCCACGGGGTGATGAACACCGACAACATGTCGATCCTGGGCATCACCTTCGACTTCGGCCCCTTCGCCTTCCTCGACGATTTCGACGCCCACTTCATCTGCAACCACTCGGACGATCAGGGGCGCTACTCCTTCAGCAACCAGGTACCCATCGGCCAGTGGAACCTCAGCGCCCTGGCCCAGGCCCTGACCCCGTTCATCAGTGTCGAGGCGCTGCGCGAAAGCCTGGGCCTGTTCCTGCCGCTGTACCAGGCCCACTACCTGGACCTGATGCGCCGGCGCCTGGGCTTCACCCAGGCCGAGGACGACGACCAGAAGCTCGTGGAACGCCTGCTGCAACTGATGCAGAACAGCGGCGTCGACTACAGCCTGTTCTTCCGCCGGCTGGGGGAGCACGCCCCGGAGCAGGCGCTGGCACGGCTGCGGGACGACTTCGTCGACCGCAACGGCTTCGACGCCTGGGCCGGGCTGTACCGGGAACGGGTCGCCCGCGATCCGATCCAGGGCCAGGACCTGCGCCGCGCGCGCATGCACGCGGTCAACCCGCTGTACATCCTGCGCAACTATTTGGCGCAGAAGGCCATCGACGCCGCAGAAGCCGGGGACTACAGCGAAGTGCGCCGCCTGCATCAGGTGCTGAGCCGGCCTTTCGAGGAACAGCCCGGCATGGACAGCTACGCCGAACGCCCGCCGGAGTGGGGCAAGCACCTGGAAATCAGCTGTTCGTCCTGAGTCGGGCGAAGCTGTCCATCGATACCTTCAAGCCCTAGGCCAACCTGCGGACCTGCCGCAGGTTGAGCAGGCGCTTGCCGTCCAGCACTGGCTCAACCTGGGATTGCGCATGGACCCACCACTGACGGGCAGGGATAATGCGCGCCCTGATTTCCAGTACCTGCAAGGATGCACATGAACCTGTTCTTCACCCTGGCCACCCTCGCCCTGGCCGTCTTCAGCCTGGTGTCGGTCGTCATCTACCTGAGCCGCCGCGCCAAGTACCGCATGAACCTGCAGGACCTGCACCTGCACGGTAAGGCGCACCGCAGCATTACCCAGGCCGAACTGGACGAGCTGGCCAAACAGACCGCCAGCCTGCAACGCATCCAGGGCAGCGGCGGCATGTCCTACAAGCCGATCAGCGACAGCGTCTATCTGATTAGCGGCGGCACCGCGAGCGACGGGCTGGAACTGCAGGTCCAGTCGGTGAAACACATGTCGATCGCCGGTATTCCCGTGGAATTTCCCTTCCCGATGGAAAGCTTCCTGGCCGACAACAACCAGGCCGAAGTGGTGATCGCCAAGAAGTTCGCCGTGGTCATCGGCCTCAACGGACATCGCCTGGCCCAATGACGCACTGGCGGCCTGGCTGCCACCTTCACCGCTCGCCCATGCCCCGAGCCCTGCCACCATCGCTGCCCTGCAAGAGTCCGCCATGAAACGTCGCTACCTGCTGCTGTTGCCCCTGCTGCTGTCGCTGGCCGGGTGCAAGGAAGACTTCGCCACCCTGCACTTCCAGGAGTCGGTGCGCTCCGACCCCAAGGCCGGCCCGCAATACTCCGACCAGTTTGTGCACGAGGCGTACAAACACAGCATTTACACCGCGCTCGGCGCCCAGGGCCTGGACCCGGACGCCATCGCCCTGGAGCGGGACCAGGAGGACGACAAGGTCATTCACCTGCGCCTGGTGGACTACTCCCTGAGCCCGGAACAACGGGGCAGCCTCAAGGCCATCCTCGAACAGGTCGTCAGCGCGCGAAATGCCAGCTCGATGAACCTGCGCCTGGAGCTGGACAACGCCCATGCCAAGGTCACCCCTTCCGGCACCAGCGACCTGCCGGACAACATCGACGCCACCCTGGCGTTCGAGCCGGAGTTCGGCATGCTGCTGGACCGCAGCTACGAAGACAGCATGCAGGCCATCGTCAACGCGAGCGAAATCGAAGGCCCGGTCAGTTGCAAGATCACCGCGCGCCTGGCCATGCCCTGGCCCTTGAAACTGATCGCCTACGAAGCCCTTGAACAGGACAACAGCGAGCGCGGCCTGATCTCCTTGCTGACCCGCGGCGGCAGCATTGCCAAGGTGCCACTCAAGGTACATTTCGATGACCCGGACCTGAACCGGCTCCTGCAGCACAAAACCGTCCAGGCCTGGCCATCCAGCTCGAAGATCACCCGGCCCGCCCCGGTGCCCCTTGACGAATTCGCCATCGTCATCGGCTCCATCGGCGTCCAGACCCTGACCTCGGCCCTGGCCTTCGACACCCGCAAGGACGAGCTGCAAGCGCTGTGCGACCAGAAGATGCAGGCCCTGGGCCGGCCGTTCACCTTTCACATGGGCCGGACCCTGGATCGCCTGACCAGCGTCGATTACCGCTAACAGCCACTATGCGACGAGGATTTCCATTGAACCGACGTCTCTCCACTGCCGCCCTCTTGCTGATGCTGCTGACCGGCTGCAAGCAGACCTACCTCACCCTGCATTTCCAGGAAGAAGTGGGTAACCCCCAGCAGGCCCGGATAGTGCCGTACTTCGCAGAGGCCATCACTCAGATGGCCGCCGGGATCGGCATCGAACCCGACGCCATCGGCCTGGAAATGGACCGCAAGGACGACAAGACCCTGCATATCAGCCTGGACAGCAGCGTGCCCGAACCCCAGCGCCAGCGCCTGCAAGCGCTGTTCAGCGAAATTGTCGAGGCACGCGCAGCCGGCACCTTCGAAGCCGTTCTGGAGATCGCCCCGCAAACCGGGAGATACACCACCCCCGAGTACCGCAAAAGGGCCATGGCCTTGCCGCGACGCTTCTCCCTGGCGCTGGAGCCGGTGAAATACGCCGACGTGCTGTTTCATTACTCGATGGAGGAGTTGATCAGCGGCAAGCTCGCGGCCACCGGCACGCCCAACGAGGCGTTCTGCCAATACCAGGCCACCCTCCAGGCGCCGGGCATGCCGTTCAGCCAGATGGGCAGCAAGGCCGGTAGCGGCACAGGGGATTACAACGTGTATCTGGAGTGGAAAGACGGCAAGCGCGAACCGGCGCAATACTTGTTCGGCAACATCACTTTCGCCAACCCCACGCTCAACCAGATGCTGTTCGACAACCGCATCCAGCTGTCCGCGATCAAGACCTCCTGGGACACGCGAGCGGACCGCCGGGCCGACCGCGTCGGTTTCAGCGTCGGCTCCCTGGGCCTGCAGTACCACGAGGACGGGGAGATTTCCCCGTTGCAACACATCGGCTTCATGGGCAGGTGCGAGGGCATGGCCATGGCGCTGGGGCGGCCCTTTACCTTCTACATCGGCCGCTCCATGGACCGCCTGGTCAGCGTCGAACTGGCCCCGCCCAGCGCATGAGCCCTGGAGCCGCAACGGCTCCAGGCCGACCGCTGCGACTTGATATTGCCCCCGGGCGCCGCCATCTAAGGCGCTCTACCCTGTTTGCGGAGCCCGACCATGTCCGACCCACTGCTGATCCCCTGCCCGCACTGCAACGGCCTCAACCGCATTCCCGCCGAGCGCCTGGGGGACCACCCCAAGTGCGGGCGCTGCAAGGCCGAGGTCTTGCTGAGCAAACCCTTTGACTTGAAACAGGGCGACTACGCCAGCCAGATCAAGGGCGACCTGCCGTTGCTGGTGGATGTGTGGGCAGACTGGTGCGGGCCGTGCAAATCCTTTGCGCCGGTCTTCCAGCAAGCCGCCGCGCAGCTCAGCGGCAAGTGCCGCCTGGCCAAGCTGGACAGTGAAGCCAACCCGCAGCTGGCGGGGCAATTGGGGATTCGCTCGATCCCCAGCCTGATTCTGTTCAAGAACGGTCGGGAAGTAGCCCGGCAAAGCGGCGCCTTGCCACTGCCGCAATTGTTGAGCTGGCTGCGCAGCCAGGGGATTTGACGCAGCGCCAAGAGCCGCAGGCCAAACCCTGCGCTCATGGCCTCTTGAGGGTCAGGCGTTTTCCAGCAGGTTGTGCAGGTCGACGAATTGCTGGGTCAGCTTGTGTCGTGGGTCCAGGTGGATCAGCGGCATGCTGGCCTGGTGGGATTCACGCATGCGCACCGAGCTGCCCAGGTACACCGGCAGCACTGGCAGGCCCTCGCTGATCAGTTCGTCGAGCATCTGCTGCGGCAGGCTGGCCCGGGCCTGGAACTGATTGACCACGATGCCCTCGACCTCCAGCCCCTCGTTGTGGTCTTCCTTCAGCTCTTCGATCTCCGCCAGCAGGCCGTACAGGGCCTGGCGGGAAAAACTGTCGCAATCGAAGGGGATCAGCACACGATCAGCGGCGATCAGCGCCGATACCGCGTAGAAATTCAGGGCCGGCGGGGTATCGAGGTAGATCCGGTCGTAATCCTCGGCCAGTTCGTCCAGCAATTTGCGCAGCTTGTTGATCTTGTGCTTGGCCTCAAGCTTGGGCTGCAGGTCCGCCAGCTCGGCGGTGGCCGTGATCACGTGCAGGTTGTCGAAGGGGGTCTCGTAGATATCCACCTGGTTTTTCTTGGCGAATGGTCCGGACGACAGGGTTTGCTTGAAAAAATCGGCAATGCCCATGGGAATGTCCTCGCCGGTCAGGCCGGTGAGGTACTGGGTCGAGTTGGCCTGGGCATCCAGGTCCACCAGCAAGGTGCGATAGCCCTCGCTGGCGCTGACCGCCGCCAGATTGCAGGCAATACTGGATTTGCCCACGCCACCTTTCTGATTGAACACCACACGCCGCATGTCTAGACCTCCCTGTATCAAAGATCATCGAGTGTAGTAGGCCACGCGGCCCCTTAGCTACCTTGCTGTCACACAGATTTTCCTTGCCCGCAGCCCTGGCACAAACACCGGGCAATGTCGGCCCCGAGGCCGACCTGGGACTGAAAGACTTCAGATAGTGGCAAAAAGACACCTCGCATCGCGTCGGATTTTTCGCTTTTGCGACCAACAGGCCAAGGAGCATTTGCTACAAGCCAGTCGCACCGGGATAATGCGCGCCACTGACGCCTTCGCGTCACTCAGGCCAATCGCCGATCGAAGCGATATGCCGCGTCAAGGAAGCCCGCAGGGGCGGGATGAAATCAAGTGATCAAGTTCAACATCGCTCAATGGCGTGCGTGGGCCCCTGGGCTCGAAAGCGTGGACGCCTGGCAGGCCTGGAGCCGTCAACCGGCCCTGCCTGAAAACAGCGATGCCGCCCCCGATGTGTCCTTTCTCCCCGCCATGCAGCGACGCCGTCTCAGCCGCCTGGCGCGCATGGCGTTCAGCGTCGGCTGGCCCCTGGCCGAGGGCCTGGAACAACTGCCGCTGGTGTTCATCTCCCGGCATGGCGAAACCCCGCGCACCTTCGAGATTCTCAGCGACCTGGCCGCCGAGCAGCCGTTGTCGCCCACCCAGTTCAGCCTCTCGGTACACAACGCAGTGATCGGCCTGTGGTCGATCATGCGCGGCGAAACCAGCGAAATGACGGCCCTGGCCGCTGCCGGCGATGGCCTTGAGCATGGCCTGCTGGAGGCGGCCACGCTGCTGGCCGACGGCGCCCCCCATGTACTGCTGGTGATCACCGAGGAACAACCGCCCGAGGCCTATGCCAGCTGGATCGACGACGTGCCGTTCCCCTATGCCCTGGGCCTGCTGCTGACCCCCGGCGACGACTGGCAGTTGTCCCTGGGCAGCCATGACGGTCAAACGCCCAGGGCCCAATGGCCCCACGCCCTGAATCTGCTGCGTACCCTGCTGGGCGCGCAGACCTTTTGCCAACATGCCTGGATGAATCGTGTATGGACCTGGCAACGCAACCACTGAGCGCCAAGGGCCGCAATGCCTACTACTGGCGCCTGACGGCCACGGCGCTGAGCTTTGCACTGTTCGGAATAGGTGGTTTGTGCCTGCGCCTGGTGATTTTCCCCCTGCTCGCCTGCCTGCCCGGCGACGCCCAGCGCCAGCGCCAGCGGGCGCGCAAGACCGTCAGCCGGCTGTTCTGGCTGTTTATCCGCTTCATGGCCAGGAGCGGCGTGCTCACCTATGAGGTCCAGGGCGCCGAGCGGCTCGGGCGACCGGGGCAGATGATCATCGCCAACCACCCCTCGCTGATCGACGTGGTGTTCCTCATCGGCCTGGTCCGCGACGCCAACTGCGTGGTGAAGCAGAGCCTGTGGAACAACCCCTTCACCCGCGGCCCGGTGCGCGCCACCCAGTACATCAGCAACGACGGCAGCATGGACATGCTCGACAGTGCCTGCGGGGCGCTGCAAGCAGGCCAGACCCTGATCGTCTTTCCCGAGGGCACCCGCACCCAGCCGGGTGCCGCTCCGGCCTTTCATCGGGGAGCGGCGGCCATTGCCCTGCGCGGTGCGAAGATCATCACCCCGGTGGTGATCCGGGTCAGCCCCAGCACCCTGACCAAGGCCGAACCCTGGTACCGCATCCCGCAACGCCGTGTGCACTTCAGTTTTCACGTCGGTGCCGATATAGACCCACAGACCTTTGCAGCCCAGGGCCCGGCGCCCCAGGCTTCGCGCAAGCTCAATGAGCACTTGCACCATTTTTTCATTAAGGAGCTCGCCAGAGATGAGCGATACACACCCGGACCTGATGCTTGAAATCAAACTGCTGATCATCGACGCCCTGGGCCTCGAAGACATCAGTGCCCAGGACATCGGCAACGACCAGACGCTGTTCGGCGAAGGCCTCGGCCTGGACTCGGTGGATGCCCTGGAGCTGGGCCTGGCGATCCAGAAGAAGTACGGCATCAAGATCGACGCCGACGCCAAGGACACCCGCAACCACTTCAGCAACGTGGCGAGCCTTGCGGCGTTCGTCACTGCAAAACAGGCAGCTTGAGAACCGACCATGCAAACCCGTGACGATATCTTCAACACCCTGCGCGATGCCCTGGTCGAGCTCTTCGAACTGGAGCCCGAGCGCGTCAGCCTCGAGTCCAACCTGTACGAAGACCTGGAAATCGACAGCATCGATGCGGTCGACCTGATCGACCACATCAAGCGCCAGACCGGCAAGAAAATCGCCGCCGAGGAATTCAAGTCGGTGCGCACCGTCAACGACGTGGTCGAGGCGGTCTACCGTCTGGTCCAGCCGGCCGCATGAGCCGGCTGATCGGCCTGGGCTTGTTGCTGGCCGGCCTGCTCTACCCCTTCGCGGTGTACTTCGGCATGGAGCATTTCGCTCCGTGGCAGTTCGGCCTGCTGCTGGGCGGCCTGTGGCTGGCCCGGGCGCTGACCGGCGAACGCCGCCCCGGCAGCCTGTGGATGGCCATTGCGGCGATCGCGTTCTGCCTGCTGCTGGCCTGGTTCGACAACCCGGCGCTGCTGCGCTGGTACCCGGTGCTGATCAGCGCCTTCATGCTCGGCCTGTTCGGCCTGAGCCTGAAATACGGCCCCCCGGTGGCAGAGCGCCTGGCCCGCATCAGCGAGCCGCAATTGCCGGAAAAGGCCATACGTTATACGCGCCAGGTGACCGTCGCCTGGAGCGTGTTTTTCCTCTGTAACGGAATGCTCGCCGCGGCCCTGACCCTGTGGGCGCCGCTGAGCTGGTGGACGTTGTACAACGGCCTGATCGCCTACGGGCTGATGGGCCTGCTGTTTGCCATTGAATGGCTGTTACGACAACGGGTAAGAGGCCGTAGATGAACTGGATTCCCCTTGAGCAGCTGTTGCTCAAGCTACATACGCCGCGAGCGGTCAGCGCCGCGCCGGCCATCGACCTGGGGGCCGTGCAGGAACAGGCCCTGAGCCTGGCCGCTGCC
>NZ_VYKE01000136.1:0-14253 GCF_032424515.1 Pseudomonas sp. JV245A | reverse complement strand
GCCGCCGCCCTGGCCCGTCAGGCCGATGCCGCCCTGGGCGCGGCCCGCGCCAGCCTGGCCGCGCGGCGCCAGCAGGTACAGGTGCTCGATACCGAACAGCAAAGCGCTCGGGCGCAACTGGACAAGCTCGAAGCGGGCGTGGCCCGGGTCACGGCCCAGCGGCAACTGGCCCGCATCGATCTGGCTCGCACCTTGATCCGCAGCCCGGTGGACGGTATCGCCGGCCAGCGGCGCCTGCGCCTGGGGCAGTACGTCGAAGTCGGTGCGCCGCTGTTGGCGGTGGTGCCTGAGGACGCCTATGTGGTGGCCAACTACAAGGAAACCCAGGTCGACGGCATGCGCCCCGGGCAAGCGGCGCGGGTCGAGGTCGACGCCTTGGGCGGCCATGTACTGGAGGGACGGGTGGAGAGTTTCGCCCCGGCTTCCGGCGCCGAATTCGCCCTGCTGCCGGCGGACAACGCCACCGGCAACTTCACCAAGATCGTGCAGCGCATGCCGGTGCGCATCCGCCTCGATCCGGGGCAGCCGCGACAGGCGCAGCTGCGCCCCGGGATGTCGGTGGTGGTGACCGTGGACACCCGTCATGACTAGTGCCCAGGCCGTATCGGAAGGCACCGGCGAGGCCGCCGCACAGGCAATCTCCCTGCGCACCTGGGTGGCGGTGCTGGGCAGCGTGGTGGGCTGCTTCATGGCCGGGATGAACGTGCACGTGACCAACGCTTCCCTGCCGGACGTGCGTGGCTCCCTGGGGGCGACTTTCGAGGAGGGGTCGTGGATCACCACCGCCTACCTGGTGGCGGAGATCATCATCATTCCCATGACTGGCTGGCTGGTTTCGGTGTTTTCCATGCGCAGGGTGCTGATGGTCGGCACCGCCGGTTTCGTGCTGTTTTCGATCGCCTGTTCCCTGGCGCCGAACATCCACAGCCTGATCTTCGCCCGGGTGCTGCAAGGGGCCTTTGGCGGGGTGCTGATTCCCCTGTCGTTCCAGCTGATTGTCACCGAGCTGCCGGCGGCCCGGCATCCCATGGGCATGGCCCTGTTCGCCGTGGCCAACAATGTCGCCCAGGCCGCGGGACCGTCCCTGGGCGGCTGGCTCACCGATGCCTATTCGTGGCGCTGGATCTTCTACCTGCAAGTGCCGCCGGGGCTGTTGCTGCTGGCGGCCATCGGCTGGTCGGTGCGGCCCCAGCCCATGGTCCTGGCAAAACTGCGCCAGGGTGACTGGGGCGGCATCGCCAGCATGGCCGTGGGCCTCTCGGCGTTGCAGATCATGCTGGAGGAGGGTGGCCGTTACGACTGGTTCGCCTCAAGCTTCATCAGCCATTGCGCGATCCTGGCCACGGTCGGCCTGCTGGCCTTCGTGGCCATCGAACTGCGTCGCGAGCAGCCGTTGATCAACCTGCGCCTCTTGGGGCGCTACAACTTCGGCATTGCCAGCCTGATGCAATTCACCTTCGGTGCGGTGGTGTTCGGCGTGGTGTTCCTGGTGCCCAACTACTTTGCCCAGATCCACGGCTACAACGCCCGGCAGATCGGCCTGATGATGATTCCCTACGGCCTGATCCAGTTCGTCATGTCGTTCGCCACCCCGCGGCTGATGCGCTGGACCAGCGCCCGCACCATCATCATTGCCGGGTTCGCCATCACTGGCATCGGCTGCCTGATGAACATCCACCTCAACCCCGATGCCTCGGTGAACGTCATCGTGCCCTCGCTGGTGGTGCGTGGTATCGGCCAGTCGCTGGTGGTGGTGGCGCTGGGGGTGATGGCGATCCAGGGGCTGGAAAAGGACCAGGTGGGCTCGGCCTCCGGACTGTTCTCCATGGTGCGTAACGTCGGCGGGGCCATCGGTATCGCGCTGTCCAGCCAGATCGTGGTGGAGCGCGAGAAACTCCACGCCCAGCGCATTGGCGAATCCGTCAGCCTGTTCGCCCAGGCCACCCAGGAGCGCCTGGTGGAACTGGTGCGCCTGCTGGCCCAGGCACCGGTGGAGTACGCAACGGCCCTGCATTCGGCGGCGCTGGCGCCCCTGCGCCAGCAAGCCCTGGGCATGGTGGACAAGGTGCTGCACCGCGACGCCCTGCTGCTGGCCTACAGCGATGCCTTCTTGCTGGCGGGGCTGGCCATGCTGTTGTGCGTGGTGGCCGGTGTGCTGCTGCGCCGGGCCTGAGCCCTCAGCGGTAGAACTCCGAAGGCGGCGTGCCGAACTGGCGCTTGAAGGCGGCGGCGAAGGCGCTCTGGCTGTCGTAGCCGTGCTGCAGCGCCACTTGCACCACCGGCATGCCTTCGGCCAGGCACTCCAGGGACATCAGCAACCGCGCCTGCTGGCGCCAACGGCCAAAGGTGATGCCGGTGTGGCGCTGGAACTGGCGATGGAAGGTCTTGGCGCTCATGGCCAGGCAGTCGCCCCATTGTTCGGCGGTGCGGTTGTCCGAAGGATCGTCCGCCAGCGCCTGGCACACCCGCAGCATGCGCGGCTCATGGGGCCAGGGCAGGCTGAACGGCAGCACCGGCAGCGAGCGCATCTCATCGAGGATCAGGCGCATCAGGCGGCCGTCGCGGCTGTCCGGCGAATACTGCGTGCCGACCTGGGCGGCGGCCAGGATCAGCTCGCGCAGCAACGGCGAGACCTCGATCACGCAGTCATGCTCGGGCAGGCCGGCAATGGCATCGACATTGATGAACAGGCTGCGCATGCGCACCGCGCCGCGCATGCGTACCCGGTGCTCGACGCCGGCCTGCAACCACACCCCGCGGCTGGGCGGCACCACCCAGCGGCCGGACTCGGTGTCGATCACCAGCACGCCCTCGATGGCATAGGCCAGCTGCGAGCGTGGATGGCTGTGGGCAGGTATTTCATGGCCGTTGGGGTAATCCACGGCGATGCTGGTAACCGGCATGGACAGGCAGTCGATGGACGAGACAACAAGCAGATCGGACATGCAGCGCAGCGCCTCCGCCCCGGAAGGGATCATGGGGCGCTTATCATAGGTGAAAATGTCCATTTTGCGATAATCAAAGGGCGTTTAGCGCATTACATTCAGAAGATCACTACCTAGACTACAGATCACTCCTTGCCCGCCGACGGTTGCAACCGCCCATGAACCCCCTGTTCCTGACCCTGCTACTAGCGCTACCCCTGCCTTACGGCCGGGGTCTGCCGGTGCTGCCAGGAACCTGGCACCCAGGCTGATCTCCCCCAGACTCCGGCCTCGAAGCGCTTTCCATGATGAAAGCAGGGGAGATCCATCGCGTTCTCCATTGTGCTTTCGAGGTCAGTATGCTCGCCCATCCCCATACCAAATACCGCCCCTTTACCCCCGTGGACCTGGACTCGCGCCAGTGGCCGTCACGTACCATCACCCAGGCTCCGATCTGGCTGTCCACCGACCTGCGCGATGGCAACCAGGCGCTGTTCGAGCCGATGAACCGCGAGCGCAAGCTGCGCCTGTTCGAGGAACTGGTGCGCCTGGGCTTCAAGGAAATCGAAGTGGGATTCCCCGCCGCCTCGCGCACCGATTTCGAGGTGGTCCGCGAGCTTGTGGAACAGCAGCGGATTCCCGCCGACGTCACCCCCATGGTGATGACCCAACTGCGCGAGGACCTGATCCGCGAAACCGTACGCAGTGTGCAGGGTGCGCGCCGGGTCATCGTCCACCTGTACAACGCCATCGCCCCGGTCTGGCGGCGCGTGGTGTTCGGGCTTTCGGTGGACGAGGTCGAGTCCCTGGTGGAGCGCCATGTCAGGCTGTTGCGCGAGTTGACCGAGCAGCACCCGGAAACCGAATGGGTGTTGCAGTACTCCCCCGAAACCTTCTGCATGGCGGAGCTCGAGGTGTCCCTGCGCATGTGCAACACCGCGATCCGTACCTGGGACGCCGGCCCGGGGCGCCCGATCATCATCAACCTGCCGACCACCGTCGAGGTGGCCACCGCCAACGTCTTTGCCGACCAGATCGAATGGATGCACAAGCGCCTGGAGCGCCGCGACCAGGTCACGCTGTCAGTGCACCCGCACAACGACCGGGGCACCGGCGTGGCCTGTGCCGAACAGGCGTTGCTGGCGGGCGCCCAGCGGGTGGAGGGCTGCCTGTTCGGCAATGGCGAGCGCAGTGGCAACCTGGATCTGGTGACCCTGGCCCTGAATCTCTATACCCAGGGCATCAGCCCCGGGCTGGATTTCTCCGATATCGCGGCAGTGGCCCGGGTTGCCGAGGAATGCACGGCGCTACCGATCCATCCGCGCCATCCCTATGTCGGCGACCTGGTGTTCACCGCCTTTTCCGGCTCGCACCAGGACGCCATCGCCAAGGGCTTTGCCGCCCAGGCGGCCGACGGTTTCTGGGAGGTGCCCTACCTGCCCATCGATCCGCAGGACCTGGGGCGGACCTACGACAGCATCGTGCGGGTCAACAGCCAGTCCGGCAAAGGCGGGATCGCTTTCCTGCTGCAGCGTGACCACGGCATCGTCATGCCCCGGCGCATGCAGATCGAGTTCAGCGCCATTGTGCAGAAGCTGGCTGATGCCAGTGACGCCGAGTTGAGCAGCGACGCTTTATGGGAGGTGTTCCAGCGCACCTATCTGGCGTGTGCAGAGGGCACGGCCGGCCTGCGGTATCTCGCTCATCGGTTGTTCGATGCCCCCGAGGGGCAGGGGATCGAGCTGCGGGTCGCCACCCCCGGGAACCAGGAGGCGTGCTTGCATGGCCTGGGCAACGGACCTGTCGCGGCGGCCCTGGCCGCCCTGGGCTTGCCGCTGCGCATCGACAGTTTTGAAGAGCGCAACCTGGGGGCGGGGGCCGATGCGCAGGCGCTGGCAATTGTCGAAGCGGTGTGGCCGGGCGTTGCCGGGTCACGTTTTGGCGCCGGCTGTCACGCCAATATCGTCACCGCCTCGGTGCAGGCCGTGATCAATGCCGCGGCGCGGTTTTATCCCGAGCAGGCGCCGGCATTCGTCCCCACCCAGGCATCGCTTGCGGAGCGGGCGGCTCCCTGAGTGACCCGCACCAGCAGTCGGCGCCCCAGGGGCCGGCCGCTGGAGCCCGGGCAAAAAAAAGCCCGCTGTAGCGCGGGCCAAATGGGATTCGTTAAGGAGTGATTGGCAATATAGGGGCGGCGAGGTGAAAGCACCGTGAAAAAAAAGTCGTGCAGGGATAAACCTCCAGCATCTTTGCCCAAGTCGTAGGGTGTTTTCGGATATGTCCGATATTACTGCCCCTGGAGCCCGCGTATATTCCCTCCTGCTCGCCCAGCCAAAGGGGGTACTTCGGTCTGGATGCCACTGCCGAAGTGATGGGCGAGCACCTTTTTCCCTCCTGCCGTTTCTTTCTCCCTGGCTGTTTCCTTCCCGCTTGGCCTGGCCAATATCCTCATCCCATTCCCTTCAGGGCAGATCGAGCCGGCGCCGGATCTCGGCCCACAGTTGCGGGTCGTCGAAGTCGTTGATCACGCGGTGGGCGCCGGCATCCAGCAGGGTTTGCGGGCGCTGGCTGGTGGCCAGGCCGAACGTGCAGATCCCGGCTTTTACCGCGGCTGTCAGCCCGGGTACCGAGTCTTCGAAGGCCAGGGCCTGGTCGGCGGTGGCCTGCAGGCATTCCAGGCCGCTCAAGTAGGGCAGGGGATCGGGCTTGGCCCGAGGCAACTCCTCGGCCACCAGCACCGTCTGGAAGCGCTGTCGCAGGCCCAGCACCTCGAGCATGTGCTCGGCATTGGCCCGGGGCGCGTTGGTGACCACGCACACGCCGATGCCGTGCTCCTGGGCAAAATCCAGCAGGCGCAGCAGGCCGGGCATGGGCATCAGTTGCGGGGAGAGTTGGCGAAAGCGCACTTCCTTGCGCTCGGCAAAGGCTTCATGTTCCGCCACGCTGCGCTCGGGGAACAGGTAGCGGCACATGTTGGCATTGGCCTGGCCGCTGACATGGGCTTCGAATTCTTCCTGGGTGAAGGTCCGGCCATCCTCTTCCAGCAGCAGTTGCTGCAGGGCCAGCAGGTGCAGGGCGTCGGTGTCGGTCAGGGTGCCATCAAGGTCGAAGAGCAGAGCATTGAGCATGGGACAGTTCCTGTCGGGCCCCATCCGGGCCGGTTGGCTGAATCGATCAAGCCCGCATCCTAGCAGGCTTGATCCCAACCGTGACCGGTTCGCTCGGGGCCTCAGCCCTGTGCGTTGTCGCCTTCGCCCTGGTCTTCCACTTCGTCAGGCTGCGGGCAGTAGTCCTGGGGGTTGGCCGGCCACAGCACCTGGTCATGGCCGTCGTGCACCTGTTCGGCGCCGCAATCGACCTGGCTGACCTGGAAGCTCGGAGTGCCGTCCAGGCGATACAGGGCCTTGAGGCTGCGGGACTGGTCGTCGCCCATGCCTTCCACGGCATAGCCGAAGATGGCGCCGCGGGTTTCGTCCACCACCAGTTCCTGCCACTTGCCGGGGATCAGCCGCTTGCCCTTGAGGTCGTACAGCGCCGAGGTGGCCAGGGCCGAGGTGTCGTCGGTGGCCAGCAGGTAGTGGCCGCTGTTGTCCAGGCGGATGTCGACGTACTGGCCCGGCTCCAGCAGCACCTTGCCGCTGGCGTCCATCAGGCCCACGGTACGCACCTGGGTGGCCTGGCCGAACAGGGTGGCCTGCTTGGTCGGGCTGTTGGCGGTGCTGAAGACGAACAGGTCGGCATTGATCGCGCCGATCTGGGCGTAGGTGGGCTTGAACAGCTCGACGCCCTTGTCCACATCGAAGATACCGAAGGTGGCGCTGAACACGTTCTGCAGCACCGCGACCTGGTTCAGCCCCGGTACCTGCCGGAACATTCCCAGGGGGCTGAAGCCGGCCGGGTCCGCCGAGTCGTAGACCGGCTGCACCTTCCATTGGCCCTGGCGGTCGATCAGCCCGGCCTTGCCGGAGCTGCCGTCGGCGTTCTTGGCGGTGACCAGCGCGCCCTGCTTGCCGAATACCTGGCAGGTGCCGAACTGGGCCTGGATCACGGTCTTGCCCTGGAAATCCATGTAGCCGCAGGGGCTGTCGTATTTTTCCCGGAAGGCCACCAGGCCGTCACCCGGTTCGCCCATCCAGTTGTAGGTGGCGGCGCTGATCAACTGGGCCTGGGCATCGGCCAGGGCCTTGCCCTGTTCGGTGCTGACCACCAGATGCTGGTTGGCAAAGTAGTCGATGCTGTCGAAGTCGATCTTCTTCTGCTCGCCGGTCTTGAGGTTCAGCGCCCACTTGTCGTTGCCGCGTTCGGCGATCATCCACCAGCCGCGCTTGGCGAAGTCATCGCGGACCATGCTGCTGTCATACAGGGCTTCGGTCACCACCTCGCCCTTGGCACTGAGAATGCCGCGCTTGCCGCCGATCTCGTAGACGATGAAGTCGTCGTTGCCGCCCACGTACAGATCGTCGAAGCGCGGTGGCTGAATCTGTTTGCCGCTCTGGTCGATGATGCCCAGCTTGCCGTCCTGGCCGAAGCCGAAGTAGCCCGGGGTCAGCAGCCGCAGGTCATCGGTGAAGGCGGCCTTGAGGGTCTGCTTGCCATCGGCGCTGCTGAGGTTCCAGGTACCGTCCTTGGCGAACAGGAAGGTCTTGTCCAGGGGCAGGGCGACCACGGCGTCGTAGTCGTTGTCGGCGCTGACCAGCACCTTGCCGTCCTGGTCCAGAACCGCGCATTCGCCATTGGCGCAGATCGGCATGACCATGGCCGCCGGCGCGGGGGCCGCAGCGACGGCTGCCGTCTTGGGACTGGTTTCTTCCTTGCATCCGACCAGGGTCAGAGCAGACAACGAGAGGATCAGCGAGCCGAGACGGGCACAGGCGCTTCTATCCATGAACTTCAGGTTCCTTGTAAGAGGGGAGGTGCGGCACACCCCATGGGACGGGGCAGGCAAAGCGGGGGTGATTCTGCGGCGCCGCCGGATAAATGCAAGATCCAATTGCAAAGAAAACCAGCGGTACAGCCTCGTCGCCGGCCTTGAGAGCTGTTCTGGCGCTGGCTAATCGCTGTCTCAGACTGAGACGTTTGTCTCGAAATTGAACGTCGGGTAACACCCGCAAGCCCGCCAGGGACCGGCGTCTTCGCCCAAGTCGTTGATTCCGGGTTCTTTTATAAGCTGGCACGCTCCGTGTATTGCATATCAGCAGACGTTTCTCTTGCCTCCATGACCGGGCGTGCCGGGCATGGCAGAAACCATAAAAACGACTCGCTAAAAATAAGAAAGCACCGTGGGAGGTTTGACGTTGATGAAGAGAAGACTGCGCCTGAGGCTCAGTGCCAGCCTGCTGGCCATTGCCACCTGTACCGCCTTGCATGCCCCTTCGAGTTTTGCCGCTCGGGATGCGCAGAGCATCCTCAAGGAAACCTGCCAGGGTTGCCACACCCCCGAGGCCGGGGAAGCCCTGAGCCGCATCAGCCACCAGCGCAAGACCCCGGAAGGCTGGCTGATGAGCATTGCCCGCATGCAGACCATGCACGGGCTGCAAATCAGCGATGACGACCGCCGCACCCTGGTCAAGTACCTGGCCGATACCCAGGGCCTGGCGCCCAGCGAGACCGACGGCGTGCGCTACGCCCTGGAGCGACGGCTGAACACTGTCGAGCATTTCGACGAACAGACCACCCAGATGTGCGCCCGCTGCCACTCCGGCGCGCGGATCGCCCTGCAACGCCGGCCGGCCCAGGAATGGGAGCGGCTGGTGAATTTCCACCTTGGGCAATGGCCATCCCTGGAGTACCAGGCGCTGTCCCGGGACCGGGAATGGCTGCCCACCGCCCTCAAGGAAATGGTGCCGCTGCTGGCCAAGCGTTATCCCCTCGACAATCCCGCCTGGACAGCCTGGCAACAGGCCCGCCCGCAAGCGGCGGCGCTGGCGGGGGACTGGAGCTTCAGCGGCCACCTGCCGGGCAAGGGTGAACTGGCCGGGGTGATGAGCGTCAGCGCCGGGGAAGGCGATCAGTTCAAGCTCAGCGTCAAGGGCCAGTACGCCGATGGCAGCCCGTTCAATGGCGAGGGCAGCGCGATCCTCTACAACGGCTATGAATGGCGCGGCAATGTCACCGTGGATGGCGTGGTCATGCGCCAGGTGCTGGCGGCACAGGGCAATGCACTGCAAGGGCGGATGTTCGAGGCCGAGCACGACGAGCGCGGCCTGGACTTCATCGCCGCCCGGCAAGGCAGCCAGCGGTTGCTGGCGGTGCAGCCGGGTTACCTGAAGGCCGGTGAGGAGGCCGAGGTGACCCTGGTGGGCGCGGGCCTTGCGGGCACTCCGAGCTTCGGCAAAGGGGTGGAGGTCGTGCAGGTGCTGGAGCAGAGCCCCGAACGCATCCGCGTCAGGCTCAAGGCGGCGGCCAGCGCCCAGCCGGGGCTGCGGGAAGTCAGCGTCGGCAGCCTCAAGGGCGCGACGCTGGCGGTGTACCAGCGCATCGCCGAGGTCAAGGTGGTGCCGGCATTTGCCGTGGCGCGGATCGGTGACGGCGGCGGTTCGACGCCCAAGGTCCAGGGCCGCTTCGATGCCGAAGCCTGGGGCAAGGGGGCCGACGGCAAGGCCTACCGCATCGGCGTGATGCCGGCGCAGTGGAAGGTCGAGGCCTTCGACGCCCAGGCGGCCAAGGATGAAGACGTCAAGTACGCCGGCAGCATGCAGGCCGACAGCGGCGTGTTCACCCCAGGGGATGCCGGGCCCAACCCGCTGCGCAAGATGTCCACCAACAACGCCGGCAACCTCAAGGTGATCGCTGCGGTGGAGGAGGGGGGCAAGGCCCTGACCGGTGAAGGCCAGCTGATCGTCACCGTGCAACGCTGGAACAATCCACCCATTCCCTGAGGGGCGTCGAGCGATACCGACAGACACTTTCAGGCAATGACCGCAGGCCCCGAACGCGGGGCAGGCACAGGAGGTTGTAATGGGCGCAATTCTGAATCTGGTGGAGCGCAACCTGCATGAAGTGCAGGTGGACGCCAACCGCATGCTGTTCCATATCCCCAGCAGTTCGCTGTTTGCCAGCGATGCCTTGACCGGCAGCATCATCGATGCGCTGCGCGGCCCGGGCTGTACCCCGGAAGACTTGATCCAGCGTCTGGCCGGCGCCTATGACGGTGCCGACGTCAGCGACACCCTGCGCGAGCTGATGGCCCTGGAACTGGTCAGCGACGGCTCGCCCCTGACCCCGGAAATCGGCGTCAAACGGGTCGAACGCACGGCGATCAATACCGTGGTGCTCAACGTCAATACCGGCTGCAACCTGAGCTGCACCTACTGCTACAAGGAAGACCTGGACAAGCCCTCGGCGGGCAAGAAGATGGGCCTGGACACGGCCATTGCCTCGGTGGAAATGCTGCTCCAGGAGTCCCCGGACGAGGAGCGCTACACCGTGGTGTTCTTCGGCGGCGAACCCTTGAGCAACCGGCCGCTGATCGAGGCCATGGTGGACTACTGCGAACAGCGCTTTGCCGCCGCCGGCAAGTTCGTCGAGTTCGTCATGACCACCAACGCCACCCTGCTCACCGAAGAGGTGGTGGACTACCTCAATGCCCACCGTTTCGGGCTGTCGGTGAGCATCGACGGGCCCAAGACCGTGCACGATCGCAACCGCATCACCGTGGGCGGGCAGGGCACCTATGACGTGGTGCGGCGCAAGGCGCAGATGCTTCTGGAACGCTACGACAGCCGGCCGGTGGGGGCGCGGGTGACCCTGACCACCGGGGTCACCGACCTTGAGACCATCTGGGATCACCTGTTCAACGAGCTGGGGTTCGCCGAAGTGGGGTTCGCCCCGGTGACCTCGGGGGACATCAGCAGCTTCAACCTCAGCAGCGAGGAGTTGATCGAAGTCTTCGCCAGCATGAAGCGCCTGGGCCGGCGTTACCTGGCGGCGGCACTGGAGCACCGCAATATCGGCTTCTCCAACCTGCACCAGCTGATCACCGATATCCACGAGGGCCACAAGAAGGCGCTGCCCTGCGGCGCCGGGCTGAAGATGCTGGCGGTGGACCACAAGGGCGAGCTGAACCTGTGCCACCGCTTCACCGGCTCATCCCTGCCGACCTTCGGCAATGTGCATGACGGTGGGGTCAAGCAGATGGAGCTCAATGACTTCCTGTCCCAGCGCCTGGACCGCACCAACACCGGCTGCGACAGCTGCCGCATCCGCAACCTGTGTTCCGGCGGCTGCTACCACGAGAGCTATGCCCGCTACGGCGACCCGGCGCACCCGACGTATCACTATTGCGAACTGATGCGTGACTGGGTGGATTTCGGCATCGAAGTCTACAGCCGGATCATGGCGCACAACCCTGCGTTCATCAGCAGCTACATCACTCCGCGCAAGGCTCACTGACATGAAACATCTCAAGCCGATCAACAACAAAGCTCAGAAACTGACCGAGGCCGCGGCCCAGGACCGTATCGAAGAAGTGCTGGCGATGAACTCCGTGGCCGGCTGCGCCTCGACCACCGACCCGGGCTGGGAAATCGATGCCTTTGGCGGCGTCTCGTCGCTGTGCCAGCCGATGGAGGCCGACCTCTACGGCTGCTCCGACCCTTGCTGGTGGCCGGCCCAGGTGCCGGACATGATGAGCACCTACCCCGACTGGAACAAGGACGCCCAGGCCTCCAACGACAACTGGCGCAACCTCGGCACCGTCTTCCCCAAAGACAAGTAACCGGACAGCACAAGGATTCCAGCATGCGAGCTATCACAGTGTGCGGCCTGGCCGCCGGCGCGGTTCTCAGCGCCTGTTCTTTCACCGCCCTGGCCGACGAGGGCCTGGCCCTCAACAGCGGTCACGAGTACATGGTGACCACCAATTACCCGAACAACCTGCACGTTCTCGATCTGGCCACCGACAGCCTGTACAAGACCTGCAAGATGCCCGACGCCTTCGGCCCCGGCACCGTGCAACTGTCGCCGGACCGCAAGATCGCCTACGTGCTGAACAACCACTATGCGGATGTCTACGGCGTCGAGCTCGACAGCTGCAAGCAGGTGTTCCACGCCAGCATCACCCAGCATCCGGGGGAGAAGGCGCGCTCGATGTTCGCCTTCACCGTCAGCCACGACGGCAAGGAGCTGTACACCGTGGCCAACCCGACCCTGTTGCTCAATGACCGCTATGAGGTCAAGGAGCCGCGGCTGGATGTCTACGCCACCGATGCCGGGCTCGACGCCAAGCCGCTGCGCAGTTTCCCCGCGCCGCGCCAGCTGACCATCATGCAGAGCGGCGACGACGGCACCCTGTATGTGGCCGGGCCGGACCTGTACAAGGTCGACGTCAAGACCGGCAAGTTCGAGGTACTGATCCCCAGCCGCCACTGGAAACGCCCCAACTACAGCGCGCCGGACGTGCTCTACGTGTGGAACCAGCAGACCTTCCGCCATGACTTTTCGCTGCTCTACACCGCGGCGAAGTTCAAGGACAAGAAGCAGGACCCGGCTACCGCCGAGCCGCTGTACGGGCTGTTCAGCGTCGATCTTGCGACCGGCAAGACCGAGACCACCGACTTCGGCCCGCTGACCGAGATCTACTTCAGCGGCATGCGCTCGCCCACGGACCCCAACCTGATGTTCGGCGTGCTCAACCGCCTGGCCAAGTACGACATCAAGCAGAAGAAACTGCTCCAGGCCGCGACCCTGGAACACTCCTACTACTGCATCTCGTTCAACCGGGCCGGGACCAAGATCTACCTGGCGGGGACCTTCAACGACGTGGCGATCTTCGATGTGCAGAGCATGAAGCAGATCGGCAAGATCACCCTGCCGGGCGGCGACATGGCCATCACCACGGCGCAGATCTTCGTCCGCTGACCCCGCCGCCAGCCACCGGCTCCTGTAGCAGCCGGCTTGCCGGCGAACAGGCCGGCAAGCCGTGCAGAGCCCTCACCGACGCCTTCGCGGGCAAGCCCGCTCCTACCGTGCGGGGACCGGGCAGCTCAAGTCGCCTTCCTTGCACTGCAGGTACTGTTTGAAACTCTCCACGCGGGTCTTGGTCAAGGCCGTGATGCAGTTGCTGTAGGCCACCGGATACAGGCTGCCACCTTCCACGCCCGAGGTGGAAAAACTGCACTCGGCATCGCGGAACGCCACCCAGGCGCGCTGGGCGCTGACCAGCAGCTTTTTGCTGTGTGGCTGGTCTTTCAGGCGCTGGTTGATCTGTTGGTAAAGGGCGTTCAGCTCCTTGTCCGCGGCCTTGTGCTGGAAGTTGGCGCACAGGCTCATATCGGTCTGGGTGGTGTTGTTGCATTCATAGGCCTGGGCCAATGGAGCAAGCAGCAGCGGCGCAAGGGCCAGCAACAGGATCGGACGCATGGAAAGTCTCGCAATCGGTCAATGAGGAAGAAACAGTCTAGCCGCGGCTGGGTTGCCACTCGGGCCAGCGTTGCAGCGCTTCGTCGGCCAGCCAGGGCACATCGTGGGAGGTCCAGATATGCACCTGTGGCGTCTGCCCCGGATCATCGTCCAGGGTCGCCACCCGCAGGATCACGTGGGGCTGCCCCGGGCGCTCCGCCAGCAGGTGAGAACCGCAGACCGAGCAGAAGTGCCGCAGCTTGCCCGGGGACGATTCGTAGGTGCTCAGGCGTTCCTGGCCCTGGGTCCACTGGAAGTGTTCGCGCATGACTCCGGCGGTCGAGGCAAAGGCCGCGGCGTGGGCCTTGCGGCAGGTCTGGCAATGGCAGTGGCCGATGGGCATGTCCAGGCGGTCGACCCGGTATTGCACCGCCTTGCACAGGCAACTGCCATGCAGCGGCCGGGCAGGCGCGCGACGCCGGGCGGCGGCCAGCAGGTCGTCGGCCATGGCCTGGATCTCCTCGCCCATGTGCAGCTTGGCCAGCCAGTGCGGCGGTATGCCCTGGGCCCCGTAGAAGGCTCCGGCCAACTGGCCGACGATGGCGGCGGTGGTGTCGGCGTCGTCCCCCAGGTTGGCGGCGGCCAGCACTGCTTCGGCATAGCTGTCGCTGTGCTGGAAGCACCAGAGCGCGGCCTCCAGGGAGTCGACGCAATAGCCGTTGCCGCGAATCTGGTCGCGGGTTTTATCCAGGTAATTGCCCTGGGCCAGGGCCGCGACCTTGCTCTCGCGAAAGCCCTGGGCGTCGAGCCGTTGCAGTTGCTGCTTGCTGGCACCGTCCAGGGCCTTGGCGATCAGCCCGGCCAACAGCTGGCAGCATTCGATGGCTTCGGCGGCGCCGTGGGTGGTACGCGAACTGGCCCCGGCAAACTCGCGGACCTGGGCCAGGTCGGGGTAATGGAACAGCACCACCGGCGCCAGGCGCATCAGCGA
>NZ_VYKE01000135.1:0-14320 GCF_032424515.1 Pseudomonas sp. JV245A | reverse complement strand
GCAAATGCCGCCAGGTCATCCATCTCGCTCATGGATTGTTTCCATTTGAAAACCAAAGGTTGCCTATTAGCGCGTTAATCCATGAAAAAAACCACTCTAGACTGCAACCTCACCCCCTTTTCGAGGAACAGCCCATGAAGATTCTCTTGATCGGTGCCAATGGCACCATTGGTTCGGCGGTCGCGCGGGAGCTGGAACAACGTCACGAAGTGGTGCGCATCGGCCGTACCAGCGGTGATTTCCAGGTGGATATCAGCGACAGCCAGTCGATCCGCGCGCTGTTCGAAAAGACCGGGCGCTTCGATGCGCTGGTGTGCGCCGCCGGTAACGTGACCTTCGCGCCGCTGG
This sequence comes from Pseudomonas sp. JV245A, assembly GCF_032424515.1. Taxonomy (NCBI): domain Bacteria; kingdom Pseudomonadati; phylum Pseudomonadota; class Gammaproteobacteria; order Pseudomonadales; family Pseudomonadaceae; genus Pseudomonas; species Pseudomonas sp. JV245A. Next base: position 13,972 of record NZ_VYKE01000135.1, on the reverse strand, counting down.
GGGAAATGACTGCCGAGCACTTCAGCCTGGGCCTCGAGGACAAGCTGATGGGCCAGGTCAACCTGCTGCTGATCGGCCGCGAGTACGCCAACGACGGCGCCTCCTTCACCTTCACCACTGGCGTACTGAGCCATGACCCGATCCGCAGCGGCGCCTCGGCCGCCCTGGTCAACGGCGCCATCGACAGCTTCGTGCGGGCCGCTGCCATCGAGCTGCCCCGGGGCCTGCGGGTCAACTCCATCAGCCCCAACGTGCTGCTGGAAGCCATGGGCAGCTACGCGCCCTACTTCCGTGGCTTCAAGCCGGTGCCGGCGGCCGACGTGGCCCTGGCCTACGCCAAGAGCGTGGAAGGCCTGCAGACCGGCCAGACCTACCGCGTCGGCTAAGCCCGTTTGTGCAAAAGCCGGCTTGTGCGGGAGCTGGCTCGCCTGCGCAGGCGTCCTCCCGAACCACACAAGGCTCCTGGGCCTCTTCGCCGGCAAGCCGGCGCCTACAGTGGATGGCGCTACTGCGTTCAATCCGGGGTTGTGGTGGCCGGGCGGGCTGCGTAACGTGTCGGACTTCCGCCTGGAGGCCCAATGATGCGCACCGCCCGTTCCCTGCTTTGTTTCGCCCTGTTGCCGCTGTTTGCCGGCTGCCAGATGCTGCCGATGTTCAACCAACAGCCCCAGGCGCCGTCCATGGCCGGGTTGACCCGGATGCAGGGTGAACTCAGTGCCGCCGATGGCAAGCTGCTGTTCAAACCCTGCACCGAAGACCGCCGTTATGTGGTCAACGATGGCGGCAACACCAGTGTGCTGCAGGAAGCGGCAACCCTGGCCGAGAAGCAGGGCAAGCTGTTTGCCGACCTGCGGGGCAAGTTCTCCGCCAGTGCCAGCAGCGACGGCCAGCTGGACCTGCGCCAGCTGTACCGCGTCGAGCGCTCCGCCAGCGCCTGCAGCGATCCGAACTTCCAGCGCCTGATCCTGCGGGCCGGTAGCAAGAACCCGGCGTGGAACGTCGATGTCAGCGCCAAGGGCATGATGATCGAACGCGCCGGCCAGCCGACCCTGGCCCTGCCCTATCTGGAAGAACAGCTGGGGGATGGCCGCTTCAACCTCACCAGTGAAGCCAATCACCAGCGCGTGGAGCTGTGGGTGGCCCCGCAACGCTGCGTCGACCCCGTCACCGGCAGCGTTCAGCACCTGAGCGCAGAGCTGCGGGTGGACGGCCAGGTGCAGCGCGGCTGCGGCTATTTCGGCGGCTCGCGCAACGACTGATTCGACGAGCAGCGGTTTTAGCCTCACGGCCAAGGTGGTTTGCGGCTTATAATCGCCGGTTTGTGCAAAGCAAGCCGGCGCACTGTTGCGCACCGCCTACCCCGGATCCTGTCATGTTACGAATCACCGAACTCAAGTTGCCGATCGACCATCCCGATGAAGACCTGCGCGCCGCCATCGTGCAGCGCCTGGGGATCGCCAGCGATGAGCTGCTCGATTTCACCTTGTTCAAGCGCAGCTACGATGCGCGCAAGAAGTCTTCCGAGCTGTGCTTCATCTACACCATCGACCTCAGCGTGCGCGACGAAGCGCCGCTGCTGCTCAAGTTCGCCGACGACCGTAACGTCAACCCGGCGCCGGATGTCAGCTACAAGGTGGTGGGCCAGGCTCCGGCCGACCTCAGCCAGCGGCCGATCGTGGTGGGCTTCGGCCCCTGCGGGATCTTCGCCGGCCTCTTGCTGGCGCAGATGGGCTTCAAGCCGATCGTCCTCGAGCGTGGCAAGGAAGTGCGCCAGCGCACCAAGGACACCTGGGGCCTGTGGCGCAAGAGCGTGCTCAACCCCGAGTCCAACGTGCAATTTGGCGAAGGCGGCGCCGGGACCTTCTCCGACGGCAAGCTCTACAGCCAGATCAAGGACCCGCAACACCACGGCCGCAAGGTGCTCCACGAGTTCGTCAAGGCCGGTGCGCCGGACGAGATCCTCTACGTCAGCAAGCCGCACATCGGCACCTTCCGCCTCACCGGCGTGGTGGAAAACATGCGCCAGCAGATCATCGCCCTGGGCGGTGAAGTGCGCTTCGAGCAGCGGGTTACCGACGTGCTGATCGAAGACGGTCAACTGCAAGGTGTGGAACTGGCCAGCGGCGAACAACTGCATTCGCGGCACGTGATCCTGGCCCTGGGCCACAGCGCCCGCGACACCTTCCGCATGCTCCATAGCCGCGGCGTGTACATGGAAGCCAAGCCGTTCTCGGTGGGCTTTCGTATCGAGCACCCGCAATCGCTGATCGACAGCGCGCGCCTGGGCAAGTACGCCGGCCACCCGAAACTCGGCGCCGCCGACTACAAGCTGGTGCACCACGCCAAGAACGGCCGTTCGGTCTACAGCTTCTGCATGTGCCCGGGCGGTACCGTGGTGGCGGCGACCTCCGAGCCGAACCGGGTGGTGACCAATGGCATGAGCCAGTACTCGCGCAACGAGCGCAACGCCAACTCCGGCATCGTCGTGGGCATCACCCCGGAAGTGGACTACCCGGGCGGCCCGCTGGCAGGCATCGAGTTGCAGGAGCGCCTGGAGTCCCACGCCTTTGTCCTGGGTGGCAGTAACTACCAGGCCCCAGCGCAGCTGGTGGGCGACTTTATCGCCGGCAAGCCCACCACCGCCCTGGGCAGCGTCGAGCCGTCCTACAAGCCCGGCGTGACCCTGGGTGACCTGGCCCTGGCCTTGCCGGACTTTGCCATCGAGGCCATTCGTGAAGCCCTGCCGGCCTTCGAACGGCAGATCAAGGGCTATTCGCTGCATGACGCGGTGCTGACCGGTATCGAGACCCGCACCTCATCGCCGCTGCGCATTACCCGCGACGCCTCGATGCAGAGCTTGAATGTGAAGGGGCTGTACCCGGCCGGTGAAGGCGCCGGTTATGCCGGTGGGATTCTCTCCGCCGGGGTCGACGGGATTCGCATTGCCGAAGCCGTGGCCCGCGACATTCTCGGCATCCAGGCCTGAGGGACGGGCCCTTTCGCCGGCAAGCCGGCTCCTACCGCCTACCGTAGGAGCTGGCTTGCCAGCGAAGGCGTCGTCCAGAACAACGCAAGGCTCAAGGGCCTCTTCGCCGGCAAGCCGGCGCCTACGACAAGTTCAGATACCGGCGCGCAATACGCTGGCAGGTAGCGCCTCACCACGCTCGACACTGGCGGCTACCGCCTCGATCAACACCGTCAGTTCATAACCCTGCTCTGCCAGCCACTGCTCATCGTAGTAGGTGGTTGCATAGCGCTCGCCCCCATCACACAGAATCGCCACGATCGACCCCGACTCGCCGGCCGCAACCATCTGCTGCGCGGCCATCAGCGCGCCGATCAGGTTGGTGCCGCTGGAGCCGCCAACCCGACGACCCAGGCGCTGGGCCAGATAATGCATGGCCGCCAGGGACAGGGCATCCGGCACCTTGACCATGGCATCGATCACCTTGGGCAGGAACGAAGCCTCGACCCGCGGCCGGCCGATGCCCTCGATCCGCGAACCGCAGTCCAGGCGCAGGCTGGCGTCGCCACTCTGGTAATAGACGAAGAACACCGAGCGCTCGGCGTCGGCACACAGCACCCGAGTGCAGTGCTGGCGATAACGCACGTAGCGCCCCAGGGTCGCGGTGGTACCACCCGTGCCCGGGCTGGAAATCAGCCAGCTGGGCTCCGGGTACCGCTCGAAACGCAACTGCTGGAATATCGACTCGGCGATGTTGTTGTTGGCCCGCCAGTCGGTGGCGCGCTCGGCATAGGTGAACTGGTCCATGAAATGGCCGCCGCTCTCCCGGGCCAGGCGCTCGGACTCGGCGTAGATCTGCGTCGGGTCCTGCACCAGGTGGCTCTTGCCGCCATAGAAGGCGATCTGGGCAATTTTCTCCTGGGAAGTGGTCGCCGGCATCACGGCAATGAACGGCAGCCCCAGCAGCCGGGCGAAATAGGCTTCGGAGATCGCCGTGGAGCCACTGGAGGCCTCGATCACCGGCGCGCCGGGCTTGAGCCAGCCATTGCACAGGGCATAGAGGAACAGCGAGCGGGCCAGGCGATGCTTGAGGCTGCCGGTGGGATGGCTGGATTCATCCTTGAAATACAGCTCGATGCCCGGCAGGCCCGGCAACGGCAGCGGGATCAGGTGAGTGTCGGCGCTGCGCTGGAAGTCGGCTTCGATGATACGGATGGCCTCACGGGCCCACTGGCGATTGTCGCTCATGCTCTATTCTCGTTGGATCGCACGCCGTACCGGCGCAAGAAGATGAAATGCACCCAGCATAGGTGATCCAGGCTCGCGACGGGCAGGCGCCTTTTCCTGGAAAAAATGCCCCCTCAGCCGCTGCGGACGGACATGTTAGGAAATATCCTGCTCCCCTTACAGGTACAGCTATGAAGCAATTGGAAACACAACTGCAAGGGGGATTTTTCAGCAGCCCGCTTGCCTTCTGCATATAACAAAAAAGAATATAACTTTTGTTTTAACAACTAACTGTACGGGTTAGGGTGTGCCACCTTTTTAGTTTTTAGATGGAGAGCGACCTTGCCTCTGCGTAGCACTTTCACTCGTTTCTTTGCCATGGAAGCTGCCAGCGGTCTGTTATTGATCGCCGCTGCCATCCTGGCCCTGATTATCAACAACTCCCCCCTGTCCTGGCTGTACAACGGCCTGCTGGAAACCCCGGTGGTGGCCCAGGTTGGCGCCCTGAAGATCGCCAAGCCGCTGCTGCTGTGGATCAACGATGGCCTGATGGCACTGTTCTTCCTGCTGATAGGCCTGGAGGTCAAGCGCGAAGTGCTGGAGGGGCAGTTGGCCAAGCCGTCGCAGATCGTCCTGCCCGGCGCAGCGGCCATCGGCGGCATGCTGGTGCCGGCGCTGATCTACTGGTTCCTCAACCGTGACAACCCGCCCGCCCTCAATGGCTGGGCGATTCCCACCGCCACCGACATCGCCTTCGCCCTCGGGGTGCTGGCCTTGCTGGGCAAGCGGGTGCCGACCTCGCTGAAACTGTTCCTGATGACCCTGGCGATCATCGATGACCTGGGAGCGATCGTGATCATCGCGATCTTCTACTCCGGCACGCTGTCGACCCTGTCGCTGATGCTGGCTGGCGCCTGCATCGCCGCCCTGGTGGCGATGAACCGGATGGGCGTGGTCAAGCTCGGACCCTACATGATCATCGGCCTGATCCTCTGGGTCTGCGTGCTCAAGAGCGGGGTCCACGCGACCCTGGCCGGCGTGACCCTGGCCTTCTGCATACCCTTGCGCACCCGCAACGCCGAACCCTCGCCGCTCAAGGCGCTGGAACACGCCCTGCATCCCTGGGTGTCGTTCGGCATCCTGCCGCTGTTCGCCTTCGCCAATGCCGGGCTGTCGCTGAGCGGCGTGACCCTCGAAAGCTTCACCCACCATGTTCCCATGGGGATCGCGGTCGGCCTGCTGCTGGGCAAGACCATCGGCGTCTTCGGCCTGACCTGGATGGCAGTGAAAACCGGTATCGCTGCCTTGCCGTCCGGGGCCAACTGGGGCCAGGTGCTCGGCGTGGCAATTCTGTGTGGTATCGGCTTCACCATGAGCCTGTTCGTCGGCTCCCTGGCCTTCGAGCCCGGCAGCAGCGAATACGCCGGCATGGACCGCATGGGCATCCTGACCGGTTCACTGTTTGCGGCCCTGATCGGTTACGCCGTCACCGCCGCTGCCAGCCGCAGGAACAACACCCTGGCGTCCTGATCCGCAGCGCTTGGCCAGGCTGAAAACACAAAACCCCGACCAGTTGCCTGGCCGGGGTTTTGTTTTGTAGCAGGGAAGGTCAGCGGGTAACGCGGCTGGTACCGTTGACCGTCATGATGCGCACGCGGTCGCCCACGCGGAACACTTCGTTTTCCTGAACCTGCTGCACATAGGCACGCATGCTGCCGTCGTCTTCACGCACGGTGATTTCAACGCCCTGGGTACGGGTCAGGCCTTCTTCAGTGGCCGAGCCCAGCAGGCCGCCGGCAACTGCACCGATGACTGCGGTGACGATGCTGCCACGGCCGCCGCCGATGGCGCTGCCGCCAACGCCGCCGATCACAGCACCTGCAGCGCCGCCGATCGGGGTCTTGGTGCCTTCGATTTTCACCGGACGCAGGGATTCGATGGTGCCCATGCGCACGGTTTGCACACGACGCGCTTCATCACGGGAATAGGAGTCACCGGTCAGGTTGGAGGCACAGCCACCGAGCAACATTGCCATCGTGGTGAAGGATGCAACCAGCAAAACAGACTTACGCATAGGATCAACTCCAAAGGACAGATAATCATTAGACTCCGCAGCTTGACGCCTGTCACGGCGTCGCCCGGATAAAATTGCTTTCATTCAGCCAAAGTACAGGCTGCGTAAACGCCAGGCTTTCTCATTACGGTAGCTCCAGCTCCCTGCATAGCGCCACCGAACAAAGGATTTTCCATGGACTACTTCATCATCATCGCGACCACCGCAGCTGGCTTGTATTTCCACTGGTGGCTGTATGTACGCATCAAGCGTTGGACCGATCGGGACCTGGCCCTCTCCCTGGCCGGAACCGATGCCCAGAAGAAGCAATTCATGCTGGAGCAACTGGCCGAGGCCCAGCGCCAGAAAGTAAAACGCCGGGACCTGCCGCAATGGCTGGAAGCCGCTGCGGCCGGCTACCCCGGCGAGTGACCTGCAATCCGATCAAGGAGCCAGACGTTCGCGGACCCACTCCTGGCCTTGCAGGCGATAGTTCAAACGGTCATGCAGTCGGCTGGGGCGCCCCTGCCAGAACTCGATGCGCTCCGGCAGCAGGCGATAACCACCCCAGTGTTCCGGGCAATCGGGCTGGCTATCGCTGAAGCGAGCCTCAGTGGCCTTGAGCAACTCTTGCAGTTCGTCACGATCGGCGATCACCCGGCTCTGCGGTGAAGCCCAGGCTCCCAGCCGGCTGCCCAGGGGACGCACCTGATAATAGGCATCGGACTCCTGTGGAGTGACCTTGACCACCCGCCCTTCAATCCGCACCTGACGCTCCAGGGTCGGCCAGAAGAACGTCATGGCGGCGAAGGGCCGTGCAGCCAGCTGCTGGCCCTTGGCGCTCTCGTAGTTGGTGAAGAAGGTGAAGCCCTGCTCATCCAGGCCCTTGAGCAACAGGATGCGGCAGTGAGGGCGACCATCGGTATCGACGGTCGCCACGGTCATGGCATTGGCTTCCACCGGCGGTTGCTCGGTTTTCACCGCATCGGCAAACCACTGGTGGAACAGCGCAAAAGGTTCAGCCGGGGCCTGCGCCTCGGACAAGCCGTCGCGAGTGTAGTCGCGGCGCATATCAGCCAGGGACTGAGTCATGCCTGCTTCCTTATCCTTGAAAATCAGTTTTTAGCCTGGGCGGTAGCCGTTGCGGTCTTCGAAGAGGCGGCGGCCTTCTTCACCGGAGCCTTCTTGGCTGCCAGCTTCTTGGCCACGGTAGCCTTCTTCGCAGGCGCCGCTTTCTTGGCGGAAGCCGCGGGTACTGGAGGCACGGCATCCTGTACGGCAACCATTTCAGTCTCGGAAGGCGTCGGCTGGTTGTACTTGCTCAGCAGGCCCAGCATGGTGCTGCGCTGGGTCAGCATGATTTCCACCCGACGGTTCAGCGAGCGACCCTGGGGGCTGTCGTTGGCGGCACGCGGCATCACCGAACCCATGCCACGCAGCATCAGGCGGTCCTGCTTCAGGCCGCTGAGGCTGAAGATTGCCGCTACGGACTGGGCACGATCACGGCTCAGTTTCTGGTTGGCCAGGGTCGGGCCGGTGGCGTCGGCATGGCCGAGAATCAATACGGCAGTCTTCGGATCACCTTCCACCGCCTTGGCGACGCGGGTGAACGGACCCAGGGTGACCGGCAGCAGCATGGCTGGACGATCCGGGTTGAACGAGGCATCTACCAGCGCAGTGACCACCAGCACGTTTTCACGACGCTCGATCTGCAGCTTGCTGTCCTTCACCGCTTCGCGCAGGCGTGGCTCGTAGTCGTCCAGCCAGGCCTGGGTGATTTTCGGGTCGGGCATCGGGATGTCCGCTACATTGACCTTGCTCAAAGGCTTGGGCTGGCTCTTGGGGAACGGCCACCACCAGTGGGTTTCGGAGTCGGCTGCCGCTGCCACTGCCGGCGCTGGGGCAGGCTCGGCCTTCTTCGCTTCGGCCACTGGCTTGTCGGAAGAATCCTTGGAGGAGAACGGCCACCACCACTTGCTGCTCTCGGCTTTGGCGGCAGGAGCGGCAGGGGCTGCGGCAACGACCGGCGCTGGAGCTGGAGCGGGCTCGGCAGCAGCGACAGGCGCCGGCTTGGCGCCAGCAGCGGCCTTGGCGGCAGGGGCCGGGTGCTTGCCAGCGGCTGTGTTCTTGGCAGCAGGGGCCGGTGCAGCGGCCTTGGCCACTACCGCAGGCTTGCTTGCAGAAGCGGCAGGTGCGGCTTCAGTGGTGGCAACCGGCTTTTCAGGCGCAGCTGGGGTTTCCTTGCTGCTGGCCTTATCGGAGCCGAATGACCACCAGTGGCCGCCATCCGCTTCATTTTGTGGGGTTTGCGCGCAACCGGTGACGGTCAGGCAGATGGCCAAGGCTAGAGACTTGTTCGACGACATGGGATATCCACAAAATGAGATAAAAAATTCGGTCTAAACAACCGTTACAAACAGACGCTTGGAAATTATAAAAGCCACAGGGTTCCATCCTGCAGCTTTCCAAGCATGTTTAAGCAAAAAAGTTCTTAACAGCAACCTTTTTACAGACAATCCGACAAAACCCGCACCAGCTTCTGTGCCCGAGGGTCCATCAACACATAGGGCCCCAGGGTATTTGTCACAAAACCGAACGCCACATCGTGCTCCGGGTCAGCAAAACCGATGGAGCCCCCTGCCCCCGGATGCCCGAACGCCCGCGCGCCCAGGCCAAAGGTGGCATTGGCTACCTGGGGCTGATCGAGCATGCAACCCAGGCCGAAGCGGGTCTGGGTCAGCAACGTCTTGTCCATGCCCAGGCTGTGTTCCCGCGTCAGCTCTTCGAGCATGTCGGCTTCCAGCAAACTGCCGTCCAGCAGGCCGCTGTAGAACCCGGCGAGGCTGCGGGCATTGCCGTGGCCGTTGGCCGCCGGCTGCTGCATGCGCCGCCACTCGGGTTTATTGGTGCTGGTCAGGATAGACGGTGGATTGGTAAACGCCCGAGTACTCATCGCATCGGGTTCGCGCATGGTGACTTGCAGCAGGCGCTGGGCCGCAGCATCGCCGATGTTGCCCTTGCCACGGGCGATATGCGCCACGCGGTAGAACTCCTCATCGGCCAGGCCGACATGGAAGTCCAGCCCCAAAGGCCTGGCGACCCGGGCCACGATGGACTCCCCCGGCCCGCGCCCATCGGCACGCCGGATCAACTCGCCCACCAGCCAGCCATAGGTGATGGCTGCGTAGCCGTGCCCCTCACCGGGCGTCCACCAGGGCTGCTCGGCGGCCAGGGCATCGACCATGGTCTGCCATTCGTAAAGAGCTTGCGCGGGCAACAGCTCGCGCACTGCCGGCAGGCCGGCCTGATGGCAGAGCAACTGGCGCAAAGTAATGGCTGCCTTGCCCGCCGCGGCGAATTCCGGCCAGTAGTCGGCCACGGGCGCATCCAGCTTGAGCTTGCCCTCGGCCACCAACTGCAGCGCGGTGACTGCGGTAAAGGTCTTGGTGCAGGAGAACAGGTTGGCGATGGTGTCGCTGTGCCAGGCCTCGGCGCCGTCCTTGTCCGCGGTACCGGCCCACAGGTCGATGACGGTTTCCCCGCCGACCTGGATGCACAGCGCCGCGCCGCGCTCCTGGGAGTCCTCGAACAGGGCGGCGAACGCCTCGCGTACCGCTTCGAATTTAAGCTCGTAATGACCTTGAATCTGCACCCCTGACTCCCCCTGCAACAATGCTCGACAACGTGGCGCGCATTGTTCCAGCCCCGAAGGCATTTGGGAACAGCCGGCGAGCTGCCGGCTATCACCGGCAAACCCTCGTTTCAGAGGGCTGCCCGGGGTTTCCCGGAAAGCCGCTCAGGCCTTGTGAACGTCAATGACCGTTGCCGGCATGGCCTCCGGCGTGCCCGCCCGGGCCCTTGCCGGCGCGGCCTTTGTCAGCACCATCGCCCCCATGCTCGCCAGCCACGGCCTGCTCCGCCTCGACCCGAGCCTGCTCCGCGGCCTTGCCCAACTGGTCAATGGCCTGCAGGTTGCTCTTGCGCACGCTGTCGACAAAGCCCTGGAACGGCACATCGGTGATGCCCACCAGGCCGAAATGGCCGTTTTCACCGTCCAGCAGGCGCCCGGTCACCGGCTGGTCCAGGTACTGGAACCAGTGCACGCCGACAATCGACGGCTCGCTGACCGCCTGCTTGAGGAAGTTGGCATAGGCCGGGCCACGGTCCTCTTCCCGGGCCAGCTCGGTCACACCGCCCCAGAACGGACCGCGATCCCGGGAACCGAAGTTGAACTCGGTCACCAGTACCGGCTTGTCGAGGCTGCGCAGGTAGGCAAAGTCCTGACCGTCCTGGGGCTTGAGGGTGTACATGTTGAAGCTCAGGACATCGCAGTACTGGGCGCAGGAAGCCACGGCCTCAGGGTTGCTCACGGCAAACCGCCCGCCCAGCAGCAGGTGGTTGGGGGCGTGCCATTTCAGCGAGTCGGAGATGGTCTTGAAGTAGGTATCGGCGAAGACCTTCTGGAAATACTTGAAATCGGCCTCGATCTCCGGGTGCTCCGGGCTCGGCAACGGCGGCACGAACCCCGGGTCTTCCATCAACTCCCAGGCCGGCAGGTCGATGCCCCAGGCTTTCGACAGCCCGGCCTGGTTGCGGTACTTGTCCCGCAGTTGCTTGAGAAACGCGCGCTTGGCCGGTACGTCGGTGGTCAGGCGCAGGGTGCCGTAGGCCAGGGCATAGCGGGATTTGGCATCGTCGCCGGGGCCGGCCCAGGCCAATTCGTTGTCGGCAAAGTAGCCGATCAGCCAGGGGTCGTCCCGATGGTCGCGGGCGGCAATGGCCACGGCACGTTCGGTGGCCATGGCAAAGCGCGGGTCGAAAGGATCCGGCATGCCGCCCCACCAGTCACTGCCGGTGCTGATGCTGGCGTAATCACCCACGATCGACAGCGGCAAGGTGTAAGGCACCCGGTCGGCCAGCCCCAGGGCCGGAGCGCTCCAGTTGCCGATGGTATTGAAGCCCCAGGCCTGCAAGCGGTCCAGGGTGTGGCCAACCCAGCGTTTCCGGTCGAAGGCCGGTGCCACGCAAGGAGTTGCCTGGGGCGCCGGCGAGGTGTCGGCCGGCGCCTGCTGCGCAGTGGCGCTGTCCGCGGTGCAGGGCTTGCCGTAGGTCCGTTGCAGGTTGGCCTGATAGAAGTCATACCAGCGCCCTGAACCATAGCCACGGCCCTGGTCGGCGCCATTGCCGCCACGGTTGTCGCCTTCACCGTAATACGCCGCCAGGGGTTCGTCGTCCTTGGGCAAGGCGCCGAACATCCATTCTCGGCCCGCGACATAGGTCTGGTTGTTGTCGGGCGCCACAGTATTGACCCCCAGGGAATAGAACGGATGCCCCTGCGGGGTCACGAGGAACCAGCGGCCATCTCGTTTTTCCGTGCGAAAGAAGCCGCTGGCCTTGAAGCTCGGCCCCTTGTTCCAGCCACCGTAGCTGTCCAGCGAAGCCTTCTCGCGCTCCCCCAGCCAGCCCTGGAGCTGTTGCTGCTCCTTGGCGTCAGCCGCCTTGAGCTGATCGTCGCTGGTGATCTTTTCCGGCCAGCGGGCCCGGGTCGATTGACCGTAGGCATCCACCAGGGAACCGTAGACCGCCTTGATCACCCCCTCGCCGTCCTGCACGCCGAAACGCTCCAGCAGAATGCTCTGGGCCGCCTTGGGGTTGTCCATGGACAAGGTCACCGACACCACCTGGCTGCGATCCAGTTGCCCTTCACTGCTGGCCAGCAGGATGCGCTGGCCGTCCAGGGTCATCGGCATCGGTGGCGCGGCCTTCATGCCCTGGCTCAGCGGACTGCTGGCCACCAGTGGCACCAGCAGGGTCTGCGCCGGGCCGGCCGGCAGGTCGACGCGGCTGACTAGGGTCTTGCCGTCATTGCTCTGGATGGTCACGTAAAGGGTCAGGGCCCAGTTCATCGCGCTCTGGATACGCAGGCTCATCATCCCCGACTGCGACCAGTCCCAGGCCCCGCTCTGGGGCGCCAGGCTCAGGCTCGGCCGGCTCGTGGGGTTGAAGATGATGCGCCGCAGCACTTCGCCTTCGGCCGTTTGCTCTGCGTTGGATTGCGGCAGGCTGGCATCCTGTGTCGCCACCTGCACCACAGCAGCAGGTCGGACAAAGTTGAACAGCGTCTGTTGTCCGGCAGGGGCCGCCCAGACGGGCGCGGCAAACAACAGGGCAAATACAGCGGGCAACGAACGGCGAATCATATGAACCTGGCTCTCCCTAAAGACCGATGAACGGCCGGTGCTGAAGCGGTGACATGAAATAGACAGCACGGCACGCAAATATGCGGGCCGTGCTTAAGATATTTCTCGGCGAAACGGCGGCAAGGCATTGAGGATAGCCTTGCCATAGCGCTGGGTGACCAGACGGCGGTCCAGCAGAGTGATGGTGCCGCGGTCCTGTTCGGTGCGCAGCAGGCGACCGCAGGCCTGGACCAGCTTGAGGGATGCATCCGGCACCGAGATTTCCATGAACGGGTTGCCGCCACGGGCTTCGATCCACTCCGCCAGCGCCGCCTCTACCGGGTCATCCGGCACCGAGAACGGGATCTTGGCGATCACCACGTGTTCGCAGTAGGCCCCGGGCAAGTCCACCCCTTCGGCGAAACTCGCCAGGCCGAACAGCACGCTGGAATCGCCACCGTCGACCCGCGCCTTGTGCTTGTTCAGGGTTTCCTGCTTGGACAGGTTGCCCTGGATGAACACCTGCTTGCGCCAGTCCCGGTCCAGGCCGTCGAACACGTCCTGCATCTGCTTGCGCGAGGAGAACAGCACCAGGGTGCCTCGCGAGCCCTCCACCAGTTCCGGCAGGTCGCGAATGATCGCCGCGGTATGCGCCGGCGCGTCCCGCGGGTCGGCCCGCAGGTCGGGCACCCGCAGCACCCCGGCATCGGCATGGTGGAAAGGGCTCGGCACCACGGCGGTCACGGCCTTTTTCGGCAGGCCGGCACGCATGCGGAAACGGTCGAAAGTGCCCAGGGCAGTCAGAGTCGCCGACGTAACCAGGGCACCGTAGGCCACGTTCCACAGATTGCGCCGGAGCATTTCCGCAGCGAGGATCGGGCTGGCGTTGACCTCGATGTCGAACAGCGAGCCGCTTTCGGCCAGGGTCAGCCAACGGGCCATGGGCGGATTGTCTTCCGGGTCCTCGATGGTGAACGCGGTCCACAGTTCCCAGTTGCCCGAGGCACGGGCCAGCAGGCTGCCGAATAGCGGGTACCACTCTTCGGCCTGGTTGCTGGCGATACCGATGTTGACCTCGCCATCCATGCCTTCCTTGAGCAACTCGGTCAGGCGGGTGAACAGGTCGGTGAGACGGGAAAAGCCCTTTTTCAGCTCCAGGCCCATCTCGCGCATATGCTCGGGGATCAGCCCGCCGACAAAACGGTGGCGTGGCCGCTCGCGGCCTTCCATGTCTTCGCCGGTGCGGAAATCGGCGATCTGCTCGCAGGCGGTGAACATGAACTGCTGCTGGGTCTTGATCTCCCGCGCCAGCTCCGGCACCTGCTCGATCAGGCGCCCCAGATCACCCGGCAACGGGTGCTGGGCCAGCAGCTTGGTGAGGTTCTTGGCGGTCTGCTCCAGCCAGTCGGCAGTGGAGCGCAGGCGGGTGTAATGGGCGAAGTGGCCAATGGCCTTGTCCGGCAGGTGGTGACCTTCGTCGAACACATAGAGGGTGTCGCGCGGGTCCGGCAGCACCGCGCCGCCGCCCAGGGCCAGGTCGGCCAGGAC
>NZ_VYKE01000134.1:0-14408 GCF_032424515.1 Pseudomonas sp. JV245A | reverse complement strand
CGTCGCGCCATGGCAGGCCGGCGGTCAGCACCAGGCGGTTGAAGGCGTCGTTCTCGGCATCGCCGCGCACGATATGGACGAAGGCGTCCTGCAGCGTGTCGTTGAGCTGCTGGATATCCAGGTCCAGGCCTTCGGCGGCGGTGAAGGCGAAGTCGTGGATCCAGAACTCACGGCCATTGTTGTGACGCAGGCGGTACGGGAATTCGCCCAGCACGCGCAGGCCGAGGTTTTCCAGGATCGGCAGCACGTCGGACAGCGCCAGCGGGGTGTCGGCGTGGTACAGCTTGCAGTGCAGCTCGCGCTGGCCGGAGACCTGGCCCAGGGGCTGGTAGAAGCTCATCACCAGTGGGTTGGCTTCGGTGAGGCTCAGCAGGTGCTGCATGTCCACCACGGCCGAGTGCGCGGCAAAGCGCTCGCGGTAGCCGGCCGGGAAGCCTTTGGGGAAGTCCGCCAGCACATTGGTGCCGTGGGCTTCGCCGAAGCTTTCCACCACCAGGCTGGCGTAGTCGTCCTGCCAGCTGCGGCAGGCCTGCACCACTTCTTTTTCCAGCAGCAGCGGATCGATGTCGATGCGCTGTTTCGGGTCCACCCGCAGGATCAACTGCACACGGGCCAGCACCGACTCGGAGAAGAAGGTCCAGAACTCGCAGTCGGTGGCTTGCAGGCGATCCATCAGCACTTGCTGGATCTTCTGCCGCACTTCAGTGGAATAGATGTCACGCGGCACGTAGGCCAGGCAGTAGCAGAAACGACCGTAGGGGTCCTTGCGCAGGAACACGCGGATCTTGTTGCGTTCCTGGATCTGCACGATGGACATCACGGTGCTGAACAGCTCGTCCACCGGGGTCTGGAACAGATCATCGCGGGGCAGCACTTCCAGGACCTGGGCCAGTTCCTTGCCCAGGTGCGCCTTGGCCTGGAAGCCCGAGCGCTGCTCGATGGCTTCGACCTTGCGGCGGATGTAAGGAATCACCCGCACGCTCTCGCCGTACACCGAAGAGGTGTACAGGCCCATGAAGCGGCATTCCTTGATGACCTTGCCGTCGGCATCGATCTGGCGGATCGAGACGAAATCCGGGTAGGCCGGACGGTGCACGCGGCTCGGGTGCGCGGCCTTGGCGAAGGACAGCGGCGTCGGTTCGCGCAGGTAGTTGACGGCGTAGTCTTCGATGCGCAGGTCATCGCTGGTGAGGCCGGCGCGCAGTAGCTTGGCCAGGCCGAGGAAGGAGTTCGGGTCATATTCGATATGCCCGCCGTCCTGGTCGGCGCCGACCACGAATTCTTCATAACCGAGGAAGGTGAAGTGGTTGCCCACCAGCCATTCGAGGAAGCTCTTGATCTCGGTCTTTTCTTCGGCGGCGATCGGGAACTGGCTGTTGTCGATGCTCTGGATCAGTTCCTGGACCTTGGCCTTCATCGGCTCGAAGTCGGCCACGGCGACCCGCACTTCGCCCAGTACCTGCTCCAGCTCCTTGCCCAGCACGCTGAGTTCGGCGGCATTGGCGCAACGGTCGATCTCCAGGTACATCAGCGACTCTTGCTGGATGCCTTCGCCCTGGGTGCCCTTGGGCAGGATTTCCAGCAGCTCGCCCTTGCTGCCACGACGTACGCTGAGCACGGTGGTCTGCAGGGTGTGGATGCTGTAGCCGCGACGGTTGAGCTCGGTGCGTACCGAGTCCACCAAAAACGGCAGGTCGTGGTGCAGGACTTCCACAGCGGTGTGGGTCGACTGCCAGCCATGGCGTTCGTAATCGGGGTTGTAGACGCGGACCTGCGGTTGCCCGTGGTCGAAGCGCTCAAGCAGGCGCCAGGCAGAAAGGGTGCAGCCCGCCAGGTCGGACATGCGACGCTGGGTGAGTTCGTCCAGGGAAATGATGCCGAAGAATTGTTCAGCGAACAGCGCCACTTGTGGCAGTGCCTGTTCACTGATGTGCTGCGCCAGTGCCGCTTGCAGTTGGTGCTGGAAGTCGGCTTTGCTGGCTGCGGTGAAGAACGCCATCTGTGGTACTCCGCTTGGGCTTGTTATTGATGGAAGCGTCGCGTGCAAACCCCTCGCGGGGCGGTGCTGCATCCTGCTCCTGGTCTCGGGCAGAGGTAGCAGGATGACAGGTGGGTGAAGCTGGACGAGACGCACAGGTCACATTCACCTTCCGGGGATGGGCATCTGCAAAAACGACTGACGCTAGCCGGGAAACCGAGCGCAATGCCTTTACAGGTGACCATCACAAATCAGACGCAACCTATTGCACTAAGAACAAATTGTCCGCTGCGCAGCTTAACGAGTGCGATGTGACAGCTGCTTGCGATGCTGCGACATATTCGGTCAACGGCACGCAGCAGAACGCTCACGCTTTGAGCAACACTAGCAGCCGCGGTGGAAAAACCGGTTTTTTTCCCCGGATTCACGGTACTTGCGTACCAAAAGTGACTGCCGCAGCGATTGTGTTCACGACCTGTTCTCTGACAGACAAGCCAGCAGAAATTCCATCGGGCTGGCAGAATTGTTTCCTTTCTGCCCGCCCGGCCACTCTCTCAGGAATGCCCCCATGCACATGACCACCGCCCACCTGATCGCCAACCCCTGCGACGACGAAGAAGACAACATGGCCATGCTCTGCTGCCACAGCACCCAGGGCGAGATGTTCCTGATGAGCCGCTACCCGGACGAAGACGAACTGGAGATCACCCTCGACGGCGAGCCCTCGACCCTCGATGGCGTCAAGGTGACCCTGAGCCCCACCACCCTGCTGATCGAAATCGCCGCGGCCGACGCCGACGCCCTGAACGGCGCCGACCACCTGGAGATCCGCCACAGCACCGCTGCCTCGGACCTGGCCGAAGTGGAGGAAACCCTGCAGAACATCCTCAAGGGCACCGGCACCTACATCAGCCAGTTGTCCTGACCCGCCGCCCTTCCCGGTAGGAGCTGGCTTGCCAGCGAAGGCGTCTTCGGCTCCGCCGCAAACCTTGCCGGCCTCTTCGCCGGCAAGCCGGCTTCTACCGGGGGTGCGCGTGGTGCTGAATAAAACACGGATTTTTTTCGACTAATTCGCCAAATCAGGTTTTCCCCGTTAGTCGCCGACCCCCGCTATGGATTAAAGTATCGCCCCCAGCCCCGACGTTCCCTCAACGCCCGGGGCGCACCCTCTCCAGGAACAGTCACCGATGGAACATCGTGAAGCGCTTTTGGCGCTGCGAACCTTTCTTTCAACGCAGATTCTCGGCCAGGAAAAACTCATCGAGCGCTTGCTCATCGCCCTGCTCGCCGACGGCCACATGCTGGTCGAGGGCGCTCCGGGGCTGGCCAAGACCAAGGCCATCAAGGAGTTGGCCGAAGGCATTGAAGCGCAATTCCATCGGATCCAGTTCACCCCCGACCTGCTGCCCGCCGACATCACCGGCACCGAGATCTATCGCCCGGAAACCGGCAGCTTCGTGTTCCAGCAAGGCCCGATCTTCCACAACCTGGTGCTGGCGGACGAGATCAACCGCGCCCCGGCCAAGGTCCAGTCGGCCCTGCTCGAAGCCATGGCCGAGCGCCAGGTCAGCGTCGGACGCAGCACCTATGAACTGTCGCCGCTGTTCCTGGTGATGGCGACCCAGAACCCCATCGAGCAGGAAGGCACCTACCCGCTGCCCGAAGCCCAGCTCGACCGCTTCCTGATGCACGTCAAGATCGGCTTCCCGGACGCCGCCGTGGAGCGGCGGATCCTCCAGCAGGCCCGCGGCGAAGCCCTGAACGGCGAGACCAAGCCCGAGCGCCGGGTCAGCCAGCAGGCGATCTTTGCCGCACGCAAGGAAATCCTCGGCCTGTACATGGCCGATGCGGTGGAGGAATACCTGGTGCAACTGGTGATGGCCACCCGCACCCCGGCCAAGTTCGACCCGGAGATGGCCGAGTGGATCGCCTACGGCGCCAGCCCCCGCGGCTCCATCGCCCTGGACCGCTGCGCCCGGGCCCACGCCTGGCTCGCCGGCCGCGACTTCGTCAGCCCCGAAGACATCCAGGCCGTGCTGTTCGACGTACTGCGCCACCGCATCATCCTGTCCTTCGAGGCTGAAGCGGCCGGCATCGACCAGGACCGTGTGGTACAGCGCATCCTCGACGTCGTTGCCGTCGCCTGAAGCCCATGACCCAGCCCGTTGCCGAACCCGGCATTCGCATCACCCTCGGCGAACTGATCGAGATGCGCCATCGCGTGCGCGAGGTGCAGCTGTTCTCCACCCCCAGCCAGCGCAGCCCGCTGATCGGCCTGCACCACTCCAAGCTGCGCGGGCGCGGCGTGGACTTCGACCAGGTGCGGGTCTACCAGGCCGGCGACGACGTGCGCACCATCGACTGGCGGGTTACCGCGCGCACCCAGGAACCGCACACCAAGCTGTTCCACGAAGAGCGCGAGCGGCCGATCTTCATCATGGTGGAACAGAGCCGCCAGCTGTTCTTCGGCTCGGGGCTGATGTTCAAGTCGGTGCTCGCCGCCCAGGCCGCGAGCCTGATCGGCTGGGCCGCCCTGGGCCATAACGACCGGGTCGGCGGGCTGGTCTACGGCGACGACGAGCATTACGAGATCAAGCCGCGGCGCAGCAAGCAGAGCCTGTTGCAGTTGCTCAACCGCCTGGTGCGGGTCAACCAGTCGCTGCACAGCGAAGCCCGCCCCCAGCGCGACGCCCTGGGCACCGCGCTGCTGCGCGGGCGCGAAGTCCTGCGCCCCGGCAGCCTGGTGATCGTGATCTGCGACGAACGCGCCCTGAGCGACGCCGCCGAGCAGCAACTGAGCCTGCTGTCGCGCCATTGCGACCTGCTGTTGATGCCCCTTTCCGACCCGCTGGACCACGCCCTGCCCGCCGCCGGCCTGCTGCGCTTTGCCGAACGCGGCGCCCAGCTGGAACTGGACACCCTGAACTACGACCTGCGCCAGGCCTACCGCGCCATGAGCGAAGCGCGCATCGCCCGCTGGGAACGCCTGGCGCAAAAGCTGCGGGTGCTGCTGATGCCCCTGAGCACCCAGAGCGAGATGGTCGAGCAGCTGCGCGAGTACCTCAACCCGCAGCGCCCCGGAGCCGGCCGATGAGCAGCCTGGAACAACTGCAACCGCTGCTGCCGCCGCCCGCCGTCAGCCTGTGGCCACCGGCCCCGGGCTGGTGGCTGCTGGCGATCCTGCTGCCGCTGCTGGGCCTGGCCCTCTGGCACTGGCGCCACCTGTGGCCGCGCAAGGCCGTGCGCGCCCGCAGCGAGCAGCCCCTGGACCCGGTGCGCCTGGCCGCCCTGGCAGAACTGGCGCTGCTGCCCAAGCCCTATGACGGTGCCCCCGCCGGCGCCTGGCTGCAGGCCTTGAATGCCCTGCTCAAGCGCCTGTGCCGCAACCATTACCCCTACAGCCAGAGCCACACCCTGAACGGGCGCAAATGGCTGGCGTTCCTCGACAACCGTTGCCCGGCCGCCGGCCTGACCCGCTGGATGGTGCTGGTGGAAGGCGCCTACAAGCCCGAGTGCAAGCTCGACGACAAAGCCATCGCCGGCCTGACCCAGGCGGTGGACACCTGGATTCGCAAGCATGTTTGAGTTCGCCTGGCCGTGGGTCTTCGTCCTGCTGCCGCTGCCCTGGCTGCTGCGCCTGGTGCTGCCGGTGGCCGACAGCGGCGAGCCGGCGCTGAAAGTCAGTTTTCTCAGTGACCTGGAAGGCCTGTCCAAGCGCCGGGCCCGCGCCCACCTGCCGGCCTGGCGCCAGCAGGTGCGTTTCATCCTGCTCTGGCTCCTGCTGCTGTTGGCCGCCGCGCGCCCGCAATGGCTGGGCGACCCCTTGCCGGTGGCCGCCAGCGGCCGCGACCTGCTGGTGGCGGTGGACGTTTCCGGCTCCATGGATTTCCCCGACATGCAATGGCAGGACGAGGACGTCAGCCGCCTGAACCTGGTCAAGCACCTGCTGGGGGACTTTCTCGAACACCGCGAAGGCGATCGGGTGGGCCTGATCCTGTTCGGCAGCAAGGCCTACCTGCAGGCGCCCCTGACCTTCGACCGGCACACGGTGCGGGTCTGGCTGGATGAAGCGAAGATCGGCATCGCCGGCAAGAACACCGCCATCGGCGATGCCATCGGCCTGGCCCTCAAGCGCCTGCGCCAGCGCCCGGCCCAGAGCCGGGTGCTGATCCTGGTCACCGACGGCGCCAACAACGGCGGCGAGATCGCCCCCATCACCGCCGCCCGGCTGGCCGCCGAGGAAGGGGTGAAGATCTACCCCATCGGCATCGGCGCCGACCCGGAACAGAGCGCCACCCTCGGCGTGCTGGGCATCAACCCGAGCCTGGACCTGGACGAACCGGCCCTCAAGGAGCTGGCGCAAGTCACTGGCGGGCGCTACTTCCGCGCCCGGGACGGCCAGGAGCTGCAAGCGATCAAGCAAACCCTCGATCAACTGGAACCGGTGGCCCAGCAACCGACCCAGGCACGCCCGGCCCAGGCCCTGTACCACTGGCCCCTGGCCACGGCGTTGCTGCTCAGCGTGCTGCTGGTGCTGCGCGAGCGCTGGCCGCAGAACCCGCTGCAACGCTTCTTCACCCAGTCGAACTTCCTGCTGCCTGCCCATGACTGGCGCCAGCGGCTCAAGCGCCTGCGCTTGCGGAGGCGTCGATGATCAGCCTCTGGCCCCATTGGTTCCGCCCCGGCTGGTTGCTGGTGCTGCCCCTGCTGGCGCTGCTGCTGTGGAAGCTCTGGCACCGGCAGAAACGCGCCGGGCGCTGGCAGATGATCCTGCCCCCGGCCTTTCACGCCGCCCTGCTCAGCGGCGGCAATGGCCGCGAAAGCAAGCTGCCCTGGGTGGCCCTGGGCCTGGCCTGGCTGCTGGCGGTGCTGGCCCTGCTGGGCCCCAGCTGGCAGCGGGTGGAACAGACCAGCCAGAAACCCGCCGACCCGCTGGTGGTGCTGCTGGAGCTGACCCCGCAGATGCTCGCCAACGACGTGCCGCCCGATCGCCTGGAGCAGGCCCGGCACAAGCTGCTGGACCTGTTGCAACTGCGCAGCGACGCGCAGACCGCCATCGTGGTCTACGCCGGCAGCGCCCACACCCTGGTGCCGCTGTCCGATGACCTGGCCACCAGCCGCAACCTGCTGGACGCCCTCAAGCCGTCGATCATGCCCCAGGCCGGCCAGCGCGCCGACCTGGCCCTGCTCAAGGCCCTGAAGCTGCTGGACCAGGGGGCCCTGGGCCAGGGCCGGGTGCTACTGATGGCCTCCTCCCTCAACGAAGAGGAACGCCAGGGCATCCGCCAGGCGCTCAAGGGCGACGCCCCGCAGTTGCTGATGCTCGGCTTCGGCAGCCGCGACGGCGCCCCGGTGGCCCAGGAAGACGGCAGCTACCTCAAGGACGACCAGGGCGCGATCCTGGTATCGCGCCTGGACAGCCCGGACCTCAAGCACTTCATCGGCGACGTGGGCGGGCGCTACCGCCAGGCGCGCCTGGACGACAGCGACCTGCGCGGCCTGGGCCTGCTGGGCGGCCCGCAAGGCCTGCGCAGCGACGGCCAGACCCTGCGCCTGGATACCTGGGCCGACCAGGGCTACTGGCTGCTGCTGCCGCTGTTGCTGCTGGCCGCCTGCGCCGGGCGCCGGGGCTGGCTGTTCTGCCTGCCCCTGCTGCTGTTCGCCGTGCCGCAACCGAGCTACGCCTTCGACTTCAATGACCTGTGGCTGCGCCCCGACCAGCAGGGCCAGCGGCTTCTGCAACAGCAGCGCCCGGCGGAGGCCGCGCGGCATTTCCAGGACCCGCACTGGCAAGGCGTGGCCTTGTACGAAGCCGGCAACTACACTGCCGCCGCCGAGCGTTTCGCCGAGGGCAACGACGCCCGCGCCCACTACAATCGCGGTAACGCCCTGGCCCGCAGCGGCGAGCTGGAAGCCGCCATCGACGCCTACGAGCAGGCCCTGGAACGCCAGCCGGATCTGCAACCGGCGTTGCAGAACAAGGCCCTGGTGGAAAGCCTGCTGCAACAGCAACAGGCCCAGGCGCAAACACCGCCACCGGCGAAGAAGCCGGACACCCCCGAAGGCGACGACACCCGCCCGGGCCCCAGCGGTGCAGCCACCCAGCCACCACCGGGCAGCGATGGCCCGCAGGACCCGGCGCAGACGCCGGCCAACGAAGGTGACACGCCGCCGCCTGATCCACAAACCGCCGGCCACAGTGAAGTGCCCGGCAGCGAGCTGGACGACCAGCACACCACCACCCCGCTGCGCCCGGTGGAGGACAGCCTGGACGCTGAACACCAGCAGGCGCTGGAACAATGGCTGCGCAAGATCCCCGACGACCCGGGTGAATTGCTCAGGCGCAAATTCTGGTACGAACAGCAACAACATCAGGATCAGGGAAAAACTCGATGACCCGCTGCACCGCCCTACTGCTTGCCCTCGCGTTCTGCACTGGCCAGTCCCAGGCTGCCGGCCTGCTCGCCAGCCTGGACCGCAGCCAGGTCAATTCCGGGGAAACCGTCGAGCTGACCCTGGAGTCCACCGATGTCACCCAGTTCGGCAAGCCGGACCTGGCGCCCCTGGAGGCACAATTCGAGGTGCGCGGCACACGCCAGGTCAACCAGCTCAACGGCCTGGGGGACAACCACGCCAGTACCCGCTGGATCGTCACCCTGCTGCCGCGCCACACCGGCACCCTGGAAATCGCCCCGCTGCAACTGGGCAGCCTGCAGAGCCAGCCCCTGAGCCTGCAGGTCAACACCAGCCCGGCCCAGGACCAGAACGCCCGCCTGGAACCGGTGTTCATCGAAGCCGAGCTCGACCAGCCCAGCGTCTATGTCCAGGCCCAGGCCCTGCTGACCCTGCACATCTACCACTCGGTGCCGCTGTTCGACGACAGCAGCCTGAGCCCGCTGCTGCTGAGCGACACCCGGGTGGAACAGCTGGGCGAGCCGCGCACCTACGAAAAGCTCATCAATGGCGTGCGCCACGGGGTGATCGAGATGCGCTACGCGCTCTATCCCCAGCGCAGCGGGCCGTTGCAGATTCCCGCGCTGACCTTCAGCGCCACCCTGGCCAACCCGGACCCGGGCCAGGAAACCAGCTCGCAGACGCCCCGGGCCGGCAAGCTGATCCACGTCAGCTCCAGTGACATCAGCCTGCAGGTCAAGGCCAAGCCCGCCACCTACCCGGCCGACGCGCCCTGGCTGCCGGCCCGCAGCCTGAGCCTGAGCGAAAGCTGGAGCCCGGAGCCCGAGCACCCTCAGGTCGGAGACTCCCTGACCCGCAGCCTGACCCTGCGCGCCGAAGGCCTGTCCAGCGCCCAGTTGCCGCCGCTGCCCCTGGCCGACGTCAATGGCCTGCGCAGCTACCCGGACCAGCCGCAGTTGAGCAACCAGCACGTTGAACAGGGCCTTCTGGGCATTCGCGAAGACCGCCAGGCGCTGGTGCCCACCCGCCCCGGCAACGTCGAACTGCCCGCCATTGAAGTGACCTGGTGGAACACCGTCGAAGACCGCCTGGAAAGCACCAGCCTGCCGGCGCGGGCCCTGCAGGTGGCGAACAACCCCAGCCTGGTGGTGGACACCCCGGCAGGCAACGCCTCGGCCGCGCCCGACAGCGGCAACCTGTGGCTGTGGCAACTGAGCACCCTGCTGCTGGCTTGCACCACCCTGCTGGGCTTCGGCCTGTGGTGGCGCGCCCGCTGGCAGCCGGCGGTGCTGCGCGCCACCCAGACCGGCCCCAGCCCGCGCTCGCTGCTGGACGACCTCAAGCGTGCCTGCCAGGCCAACGACCCCCAGGCCACCCGCCAGGCCCTGGACGCCTGGGCCCGGCAACAGCCCGAAACCCTGGCCGAAATGGCCGCGCGCTTCGTGCCGCTGTCCGACGCCCTGGACGGCCTCAACGGCGCGCTCTACAGCGAGACCGGCCAGTACTGGCAGGGCGAGGAACTGTGGCGAGCGATACGCGCCATCCCGATCGACGAACGGGTCCAGGACCCGGTGGCGGACACCACCAGCCTGCCGCCGCTGTACCCCAAGTAACCGGCGCTTAGCGCAGCCCCCCGTAGGAGCCGGCTTGCCGGCGACCTCCCGCGCAGGAGCCGGCTTGCCGGCGAAAAGCCCCGTAAGCCATGCCGCGCCTGGGCGGGCCTGTTCGCTGGGGAGCCAGCTCCTGCAGCGCGTGCCCCCACATTCAGCAGTGACGACAGTGCACCAGAACGCAAAAAGCCCTGCACCCGGCGACAAGCCAGGTGCGCCTGGCTGCGCGTAGCTTAAGGCCGTGGGCGCAACAGCCGTCGCGCCCCACCCCGAGAACAACAAGAACTCAGGTGAGCCATGAGCACAGTAGATCCGATCACCCTCGCCGTGGTGCGAGGGGCGCTGGAAACCGCCCAGCGTGAAATGACCCTGACCCTGGAGAAAACCGGCCGCTCCAGCGTCTTCAACCTGGCCCACGACTACTCCAATGCCTTGTTCGACCACCTCCCGGAAATGGTCCTCCAGGGCCAGGACATCCCGATCCACCTCGGCTCGCTGATCCCGGCGATGAAATGCGTGGCCGGATTCTTCAGCGACGACATCCATGAAGGGGACGTGATCTACCACAACGACCCGGCCTACCAGGGCAGCCATATCCTCGACTGCTGCATGTACAAACCGGTGTTCTACCGGGGCGAGCTGGTGTTCTGGGCGGTGTGCAAGGGCCACCTCACCGACATCGGCGGCCCGGTGCCCGCCGGCTACAACCCGGACGCCAGGGAAATCTATGCCGAGGGCCTGCGGATTCCGCCGGTCAAGCTCTGGTCCCGGGGCCAGCGCCGCGAGGATGTGATCAACCTGCTGCTGACCAACATGCGCGCCCGGGTCTACCAGGAAGGCGACCTGAATGCCCAGTACGGCGCCTGCAGCGTCGGCGAGCGGCACCTGCTGCAACTTCTGGAGCGCTACGGCGTGGAACAGGTGCGCGCCTGCATCGGCGAGCTCAAGGACATGGCTGACCGGCACATGCGCGCCCTGCTGCGCGAGGTGCCGGATGGCCTCTACCACGGCAGCGCGGTGCTGGAGGATTCGGGCCACGGCCTGGGCCAGCTGACCATCACCGCCCAGGTGCAGATCAGCGGCGATCAGGCCCGGGTGCGCATCGACAGCCCGCCCCAGGTGCCCTACTTCATCAATTCCTACGCCGGCAACTCGGTGTCCGGGGTGTACCTGGGGCTGATGATGTTCGCCCAGGTGCCGCCGCCCTATAACGAGGGCCTGTACCGCTGCATCAGCGTCGACCTGGGGGAGCCCGGAACCCTGTGCAACGCCAGCGAACCCGCGCCCCACGTCAACAGCACCACCACCCCCATGGAAACCCTCGCCGACGCGGTGCGCCAGGCCCTGGAGCAGGCCGCGCCGGAACGGGTCACCGCGTCCTGGGGCCATGCCAGCGGGATCAACATCGCCGGCCACGACCCGCGCAACGACAACGCCGAATACGTGACCATGGTCCTGGCCTCGATCATCTCCGGGGCCGGGGCCAACCAGGCCATGGACGGCTGGCCGGCCTGCGGCCCGCTGTGCTGCTTCGGCGCGCTGATGTCCGGCGACATCGAACTGCTGGAATACGCCTACCCGATCCTCATCCACCGCTACAGCCTGATCACCGACAGCGGCGGCGCCGGGCAGTTTCGCGGCGGCTCGGGCACCTGCATCGAGATCGAACCCCTGCAGCACCCGATGACCGTGGTGGGCTTCGGCGAAGGCCGGCAACTGCCCACCGCCGGCGCCGCGGGGGCGCGCAACGGCCTGCTGGCGCCCAAGCTCGGGCGCCTGACCCATCGCCGTGCCGACGGCCAGGAACACACCTACCAGCACAACGCCCAGTTGACCGCACAACCCGGAGAGCGGGTGATCAACCTCAACCCCGGCGGTGGCGGCTATGGCGCCCCCTTCCTGCGGCCCCTGGAGCGAGTGGCCGAAGACCTGCGCAATGGCCTGGTCTCCCTCGAAGGCGCGCGCCTGGACTACGGCGTGGTGTTCGACGCCGAGCAGCGCCTGGACCACGACGCCACCCGCGCCCTGCGCGCCCGCCCCTGAACCCACGGAGCATCCCCCCATGAGCAAACACTATCGCCTGGGCATCGACGCCGGCGGCACCTTCACCGATTTCATCCTCGCCGACCAGCTCGGCAACGTGCAGCTGTTCAAGGCCCCCTCGACCCCGCAGGACGGCACCCTGGCCATCCGCAACGGCCTGGCGCAGATGGCCGACGCCCTGGGGCGCAGCCCGGCGCAGATCATCGGCGACTGCGACCTGTGCATCAACGGCACCACCGTGGCCCTCAACGCCCTGATCGAGAAGACCGGGGCCAAGGTCGGCCTGCTGTGTACCGATGGCCACGAAGACAGCCTGGAAATCCGCCTGGGGCACAAGGAAGACGGCCACCGCTACGACGCCAGCTACCCCCAGGCCCACATGCTGGTGCCGCGCCACCTGCGCCGGCCCATCGGCGGGCGCATGCGCAGCGACGGCCAGGAGCACGCGCCCCTGGACGAAACGGCGATCCTGCGGGCCATCGAGTACTTTCGCGAGCAGCAGGTGCAGGCGGTGGCCATCTCCTTTGTCTGGTCGGTGCGCAACCCGGCCCACGAGCAGCGCGCCGCACAGCTGGTGCGCGCGGCCCTGCCCGGGGTCTTCGTCTGCACCGGCAATGAAGTGTTCCCGCAGATCCGTGAATACACCCGTACCTCCAGCACCGTGGTCAACGCCTACCTGAGCCCGGTGATGCAACGCTACGTGGAGCGCATCGACAGCCTGTTCGAAGAACTGGGGGCACAGCAGCCGACCCGCTACTTCCAGTCCAACGGCGGCCTGGCCCCCGGCGCGATCATGAGCACCCGGGCGGTCAATGCGATCAATTCCGGCCCGGCCTCGGCGCCCCAGGCCGGGCTGTGCGTGGCCCGGCCATTCGGTATCGACAACGTGATCACCGTGGACATGGGCGGCACCTCCTTCGACATCACCCTGAGCCAGGGCGGGCGCACCAACTTCAGCAAGGACAGCGACTTTCTGCGCTACCGCATCGGCGTGCCGATGATCCAGGTGGAAACCCTCGGCGCCGGTGGCGGCTCCATCGCCCACCTGGACCCCTTCGGCATGCTCCAGGTCGGCCCGCGCAGCGCCGGGGCCAACCCCGGGCCGGTGTGCTATGGCAAGGGCGGCAGCGAGCCGACGGTGACCGACGCCAACCTGGCGCTGGGCTACCTGGCGGACGGCGCCTTGCTCGGCGGCAGCATCCGCCTGTCACGCCAGGCGGCGCTGCAGGCCATCGCCAGCCGGATCGGCGAGCCCCTGGGCATCAGCATCGAGCGCGCGGCGCTGGGAATCATCACCCTGGTCAACCTGAACATGGTCAGCGGCATCCGCCGGGTATCGGTGGAGCGCGGCTACGATCCGCGCCAGTTCGCCCTGATCGGCGCCGGCGGCGCGGCGGGCATGCACGTGATCCGCCTGGCCGAGGAAATCGGCAGCCAGGTGGTGCTGATTCCCAAGGTGGCCTCGGGGCTGTGCGCCTTCGGGCAGATCCTCTCGGACATCCGCTACGACCAGCTGACCACCCTGCCCATGCGCCTGGACGACCAGCACGTGGACCTGGCGCTGCTCAACCGGACCCTGGCCCGGCTGCGCGAACAGGGCCTGGAGAACCTGCGCCAGGACGACTTCAGCAACGGCAACCGGGTCGATACCCAGTACCACCTGGAAATCCGCTACCTGGGGCAGATCCACGAATGCAGCGTCGAGCTGGCCAGCAACGAGCTGGACCCGGCCGGCCTCGGCGCCCTGCGCGAGGCCTTCCACAGCCGGCACAAGGCGCTGTTCTCCTACAGCGAGCCGCAGAGCCCGATCGAGCTGGTGAACCTTGAATGCTCGGTGATCGCCAGGCTGCAGCACCCACCCATGCCGGAGATGCCGATCCCCGAGCAGCAGGTGCCGGCAACGCCTCGGGAACAGCGCTCGATGCTGTTCGACGAAGCCGGCGGCTGGCAACCGACACCGGTCTACCAGGGCGAACAGCTGCAGGCCGGGCAGACCCTCACCGGCCCCTGCGTGATCGAGGAAGCCACCACCAACATCGTGGTGCCGCCGGGCTGGCAGGCGACGCTCGCGCCCTCGGCCTGCTACCGGCTGACGCCTGCCGATTGACCGACCCGCGCTTTTGCCCAAAGATCACCGGCACCGTGGCTGACCACCCGGTGCTGTCCTGACTAAAAAACACAAGAAAGCAGGAGTGATGATGGTTCAGCAGCTTTCCACCCGTTACTGGCCCGAGCACCAATGCCAGCCCCGCTGGGCCGAAGCCATTGGCAACGCCTACTTTCCCCTGTCCCTTGAATTCAGCAGCGACCGCCCCTTCCAGGGCAACCTGCGGATCTGGGAAACCCCCAGCAGTGCCCTGGCC
>NZ_VYKE01000133.1:0-14576 GCF_032424515.1 Pseudomonas sp. JV245A | reverse complement strand
CGCAGCCTTCGGCAGCGGCTACAAGAAGCGGGGCACGCGCAGGGTTGGACTCTGTGTGGCCGCGAAGGAGCCTCGGTGGTGGTGGTTAGACGGAGCCGAGGGCGGCGATCAACGCTGGGGAGGCGTTGTACAGCGGTGTGCTGCCCTGCAACAGGATCTGCGCGCTGCGCCGGTAGGCGGCGCCGTCGATCAGCAGCTCTCCACCGGCCAGCCGGGCATTGATCAGGGTCTCCAGCACCCCGGCGGGGTTTTCAATCGCCAGGGGGTATTCGCCCGGCTCCTCGCCTAGCACCGGCGCCCGTGTCAGCAGGGCGTGGGCCACGGTGCCCTCGGCCAGGCAGGCCGCCGCCAGGCAGCAACCACCGGACACTGCCAGGGACGGGTGGGCGTTCTGCGGGGTGAAGTAGCGGGTGGCAATATCCCCACCCTCCCGCGCCGGGCTGACGATGCAGATCTTCGGGATGGTTTCGCTGCGCCGCAGCTCGTCGGCGCTCATCAGGCTGCCGTCGCGCTTGCGCAAGCCCATGCGCAACCCGCCCAGCACCATCAGTTCCAGCAGGCGCGCCTTGAATTGCGGGTCGGCGTCCAGCTGGGCCGGGGTTTCCTCGCCGGTCTTGCCCAGGTCCGCCGCGCGCAGGATGACCATGGGCACCGCCACGTCGATGCAGGTGGCGGCGATGCCGTCCAGCAGGTCCACCCGTTTGCCGGTGGGGAACAGCGCGCCGGTCTTGGCCCCCACCGGCTTGTCGAGAAACAGGTCGACCCCGGGAAACACCCCGTTGACCCCGGGAATCCGCGTGTCGCTCAGCAGCCGGCCATTGGCGAAGCCCAGGCGCGCATACATCGTGGTCTGGGTGTTGCTGTTGTAGATCTCGATCTGCCCACCGCCCTCCCCGGGCTCCAGCCAGCCGCGCTGCAGGGCGTACAACGGCAGGGCCGCGGACATGTTGCCGCAGTTGACGCTCCAGTCGATGGCGCTCTTGCCCGCCGCCAGTTGCGCCAGGGTGCTGATCATCCGCGTCTCGCCGGGGCGGCGCTCGACGATGAACACCT
The DNA here is from genome assembly GCF_032424515.1 of Pseudomonas sp. JV245A. Taxonomy (NCBI): domain Bacteria; kingdom Pseudomonadati; phylum Pseudomonadota; class Gammaproteobacteria; order Pseudomonadales; family Pseudomonadaceae; genus Pseudomonas; species Pseudomonas sp. JV245A. The sequence goes on along the minus strand of NZ_VYKE01000133.1, from coordinate 13,523 downwards.
TGTTGCTGGTGGGCCCGCCGCGTCCCAGGCCGGTGATCTGGGTATTGCCCGGCCACTCGCCATGCAGCGGCACGCCCATCAGGTGGCGCAGCAACTCTTCCACCAGGGCTTCGTCCCGGGGCAGCGCTTCGCGGGCCAGGATCAGCCCGGTGGAGGTGCCGCCACGGGCGTGGCACACGGGGAATTCAGGGATGGCAGCAGGCTTGGGCAGATCAGGCATGGCGGGCGCCTCCAGGGTGGGCGAATGGAGCAGCCCCTTGTCGCACGGGCAACGGGCGGCAGCGCAGCATGATAAACCGTCGCGGCCTATCCCGGGGCCTGTCGCTTGGCGATCCGGGGTCGCCCGATTGCGCATCGTGCCCGGGGCCGATCACGACCTGGGCCTGAGCCATGCCGCCCAGGCGGCGCTATGGGCCGATCAGCACCTGGGCCTTGGCACGGGTGCTACAGGCCTGTAGCCCGAAGCGGCCGGGACGCCCTCGCGGCGCTTTTTTGACCGGCCCATTTGACTAACAGTCTTGAGCTTCTAGATTCCACTGGCGACCTCATGGAAGTGCATTTCGCCCGGTGCCCGACAGCTGTTGCGCCGCGCCCGGATGCTCGGTGGCCGCACGCTGCACAGCCGATGACACCCGGGCCTGGATCGCCAGGCCCATAGCGCGACAACAGGGAGCCGGACATGAACGAAAACATCGTGGATATCCTTGTCACCATTGACGTGGACACCATTCTGGAAAGCAACGGCAAGACCTTCGACGGCGGCAACACGCTGACCTTGAGCCAGCACAGCGCCACCCCCACCCAGCTCTACAACTACTACAGCAACGGCCAGCGCCTGTCCGACCAGGTGGTCTACATGGTGGCCCGCCGCGACAACACCGACGGGCCGGACGGCGGCTCCGAACTGGCGGTCAACCTGCGTCAGGGGGACATTGTCCGCTGGCGCGCCACCAGCCTGTCCAAGGGCATGTACAACGCGGTGCTGCTGTACCAGTACACCCAGACCAACCCGATACCGAGTGCCGGCAATCCGCCCTATCTGACCGACGTCACGCCGGTGGTCCTGGACAGCACGCCGCTGCCCATCATCGACAAGGACAACCCGGCCGGGCAGCCCATCGCGCAAAGCGTGCAGAACTACTACTGGCAGGCCAACGCCACCCGGGTCGGCTCGCGCATTACCTACACCTGGGCCTTCATGATCCTGGACAGCAACAACAAGGTGATCGCCTACTGCTCCTGGGACCCGTACTTCTCCATCCACTGATGGCCATGGCCTCTCCCCGTTGCGGGGAGAGGCTTGCTCCAGGCTTCAGGCGCGCCGGGCCAGTAACAGCACCGAGGCCGCCGCCGACAGCAACGCCGCGCAGCAGCGATTGAACAGGCGCTTGCCCGCAGGCTCGCTGAACCAGCGCCGCATGTGCAGGCCCATCAGCGCATAAGCGCTGATGGCGATCCACTCCAGCAGCAGGAACAACAGCCCCAGCACCAGGAACTGCGAACCCACTGGCGCCCCGGGCTCGACGAACTGCGGCAGAAACGCGGTGAAGATCAGGATCGCCTTGGGATTGCCGATGGCCACCAGAAATTCCTGCCGGCTGAGGGCCAGCAGCCCGGACACCCGGCTGCGCTCCGCACTCTGCACCTGGGGGTCCGCGGTCCACAGCTGATAGGCCAGGTACAGCAGGTAGCTCGCGCCGAGAATCTTGATCCCGTAGAACAATAGCTCCGAGGCTTGCAGCACCACCGCCAGGCCGGCGGCGGCCAGGGCGATCATCAGGGCGAACGCTGCCAGGCGGCCGATGCCCGCCAGGCACGAGGTGCGAAAACCGTAGGTGCTGGCATTGCGCACCGACAGCAGGTTGTTCGGCCCGGGGGCCATGTTCAGGGCGAAACAGGCCGGGAGAAATAGCGCCAGGGTGGCGAGGTTCATAGGCACTCCAGAATCGGCAAGGCGTCGTTGTTGACCGGCAAGGAACATAAAACGCCTGGGCCCCGGGACACAAGCCAGCCCCGGCGATTACGCCCCAGCCAGGCGCAAGGCATAGGCACGGATGTCCTGCGGCCAGTCCTCGATGCACTGCTGCAGGCGCGCCAGGTCCGCGGCGAACAGCGCCCGGGTGGCTTCTTCATAACCGGGAAGATCGCCGCCCATGGCCAGCATGAACTGGTAGGCCGCCTCTTGCGCGGCCCGCTGGCGCTGCGGTTCGGCGCCATGGCGCCGGGCTTCGTCCACCAGCCGGCGCAGCACCGCCGAGGCGCCACCGGGCTGCTCGGCCAGCCAGTCCCACTGGCGCGGCAACAGGGTCACTTCCCGAGCGATGACCCCCAGCTTGGGTCGCCCCCGCCCCCGGGGCGCAGCCTCTTCGCCCTCGACCGGCGCAGCAGCAGGCTGGCGCGGGCGATAGCGCCCGTTGCCCGGCGCCGGCGTGGCGGCCAGGCGCTGGCGCACTTCGTCCGGGGAGCCCCGCAGGTCGAGGTCGATGACCCGGCCGCTGGCATCGTCGAACACCAGCAACGGCTGCGGCGCCGCCTCTTCGCTGGCACGCTTGACCGCCAGCGCGACCTCCAGCAACGGGCCGGCCGCCAGCACCTGCTGGGCCTGAAACGCAGTGACGGGTCGGGTAAGTGAGTCGGACATGGTTATGGCCTCAAGGAAACGAGGGCGCATATTACCCGGGTATTAATAAGGCAAGCAATAATACCCGGGTAATATTTAAACGGCGGTCGGCCCTCGCGACTGCTGCTGTGGGGCCGGCTCGCTGTCGGCGGGCATCTCGATGCCCCAGTCACCGTCCAGGTACCAGTCCTCCCCGAGCATTTCCGCCGGGTGCATGGTGCGATCGGAACCATTGCCGCAAGCCAGGGCATTGGCCGCGCAGTAGCGGTCGCAGCCCCAGCAGATCCGCTCGGGGTGTTTGGGGCGCAGGGGAAAGGGCTTGGCCATGGCGGCTCCCGGAACCTGGATGAAGGAGCCTGCACCTTAGAACCTGCGGGGCCTTCGAGCCTTGATCCCGATCACAATGGCAGGGTGCGGTCCTGGATCACCTGCTTCATCACCAGGGTCGAGGTCAGGCGCTGGACGTTGGGCAAGGTCGACAGGCGTTCGTCATACAACCGCTGGAACGCCGGCAGGTCGCGGGTGATCACCTGCAGCAGGTAATCGGGTTCGCCAAACAGCCGCTGCGCCTCGACGATCTGGACAATGCCCTGCAAGGCAGTTTCGAAGGCCGCCACGGCCTGGTGATCGCCCTCGCGCAGGGTGACGAACACCATGGCCGAGAAATTCAGCCCCAGGGCGCTGGGCGCCAGTTGTGCGCGATAGCCCAGGATCACCCCGGACTGCTCCAGCGCCCGTACCCGGCGATGGCAAGGGGACAGGCTGAGACCGACCCGCTCGGCCAGGTCGGTGACCGAAAGGCGGCCGTCTGCTTGCAGCTCGGCAAGAATCTTCTGATCAATCCGATCCATTTGAATAATTCTCCCCATTCGAAGGTTTGCAGTTGGAATATTAGAGAAAAAATCCCCCTCGATCTTCACTATTCTTTCTTCACACCTTGAAGCCCCTGTTCACCGCAGCTGTGCGGCGGTCGAGCCCCTGATGCCCGTGAGAAAGCCCCATGCCCTACCCCCTTGCCAAGCCGCACCCTGCGCTGCCTAGCGCGACCGCCTGCCCCGCCCACGCTACCTGCAGCCAGCCGAGGTAAGCCAACATGGAACCGAGCATGTTGGCCGCGTTCTGGGCAGTGTCGCTGCTGTTCGTGATCACCCCCGGCGCCGACTGGGCCTATGCCATCTCTGCCGGGCTCAACGGCCGGGTGGTGATTCCCGCGGTATCCGGGCTGCTGAGCGGCCACCTGCTGGCGACCCTGGTGGTGGCCGCCGGGGTCGGCGGGCTGGTGGCGCGTTACCCCCTGGCCCTTGCGGGCCTGACCGTGGCCGGTGCCGGCTACCTGCTGTGGCTGGGCGTCGGCCTGCTGCGCCACCCGTCCACGCCCCAGGCCGGCGCAGGCCAGGCCGATGCTTCCTGGGCGCGCTGGTCGTTCAAGGGCCTGTGTGTCAGCGGCCTCAATCCCAAGGTCTTCCTGCTGTTCCTGGCCCTGCTGCCACAGTTCACCAGCCCCGCGGCCGCCTGGCCGGTGTCGCTGCAGATCCTCGCCCTGGGGCTGCTGCATGCCTTCAGTTGCGCGGTGATCTACCTGTTGGTGGGCTTCGGCTCGCGCACTGTTCTGCAGGCGCGGCCGGTGGCGGCGCTGTGGGTCAGTCGCCTGTCGGGCGGGTTGATGGTCCTGATTGCGCTAGTGTTGCTGGCGGAACAACTCCTGGCTTGAGGAAGACCCATGCACAGCTTCAGACAACGAGCGGCTCGCGGGCTGCAAAGCGGTGACAGCTTCAGCCTGTCGCGATGCTTCACTCCCCAGGACATCCAGCGCTTTGCCGAGATTTCCCGGGACTACAACCCGGTGCACTACCACCCGCCCTTCGCCGAGGCCCGAGGGTTTCGCGAACCGGTGGCCCATGGCCTGCTGACCGCCAGCCTGGTGACCGAGATCGGCGGGCAGATCGGCTGGCTGGCCTCGGCGATGCGCTTCCAGTTCCGCCGCCCGGTCTATGCGGGGGATACCGTGACCTGCCGCTGGCTGATCACCGAGGTGGATGCCCGGGGCCGGGCTACGGCGGTCATCACCCTGAGCAACGAAGATGGCGTGATCGTGCTCGAAGGCGAAACCCGCGGCGTGCTTCCCGGCGAACAGGAACGGCAGTTACTGAGCCAGATGCTCGCCGAAGGCGACCCGGGCAACCCCTTGGCTCGGTAGACCTCAAGCCCTGCGACGCACCCGAAGCCCCCTTCGCTGGCAAGCCAGCTCCTACACAAAGCCCCGCCACTACCCCACCTCGTAGGAGCCGGCTTGCCGGCGAAGAGGCCCTCAAGCCCTGCGACGCACCCGAAGACGCCTTCGCTGGCAAGCCAGCGCCTACACAAAACCCCACCACCACGCCATCTCGTTGGGGCTGGCCGGGCACAGAATTTTCTCTGACAGCGGCTACGGGATCGCTATGATGGATCACCATGAACCCCAGCCCCGCGATCCGCCAACCCTGTCCGCCCGGCGCCTGCATTTGCGAGCGCGAGCAGTTGCTGGACACCCCCGGAGCCGACCTGCGCATCCTCAATCTGACGCGCCAGGAGGAAAAACGCCTGCTCGAACGCCTGGAAAACCTCAAGGACCTGGCGGACCTGGAACACATGCAGCGGCGGATGTACGAACAACTGGGCATCCGCGTCCAGATCAGCCCCAGTGACAACGTGGTCCGCAGCATGCGCGGCATCGCCATTTCCCTGGGCGAGTTGCCCGGCCTGTGCCGCAAGACCCGGCAATCGATCCCGGCCGCCATCCGCCGGGCCATGGAGCAGCGCCCGGAAATCGCCTACCGCCTGCTGGACTCCCAGGACCTGTTGCGCGGCACCTGAGGGCCGCGCACTCAAGCGCCGCCCATACCGTTCAAGGCTTGCAGCCCGGGGCCTGAACCCGGAAACTTGCCGCTGCTTTTTCCAGGACTTCTCTCATGCAAAACACCCCATTGAACGCCGCCGACTTCGAAACCCTCGAAGACACCCTGCTCAAGTACGGCGACGACCACTCGGTACTCAACCCCTGCGAGCTGGACGGCTATTTCACCGCGCTGGTGTCGGGCCCGACCCAGGTGGATATCGCCGAATGGTTCCCGGCGATCTGGGGCGGCGAGAACCCCAATTGGGAAACCCCGCAAGAGTGCCGGCAGTTCATCGACCTGTGCGTGCGCCACATCAACACCCTGGCCGAACAACTGGCCAGTGATGCCCAGGGTTTCCATGCACGTTTCGAAACCACCGAACACCAGGGCCAGGACCTGTTGCTGGCCGAAGAATGGTGCTTTGGCTACCTGCGTGGGGTGGCCGTGGGCAACTGGCCGCAGATGCCGGCACCACAGACCGGCCTGTTGCAGACGATCATCGACTGTGCCGAACAGGACAACTTCGAACTGCCGGCCGACCTGGATCTGGAGCAGCATCGCCAGCAGGTAGCGGCCATCGAACCGGCCGCTCGGGCGCTGCATGCCTATTGGACGGCGAAGCGCTGAGGCTGACGCCAGCAGAAGCACCACGGGGGCCCTAAGGGGCAAAAAAAGGCAGACTTCACGCTCGGGGAAGTCTGCCAGCCAAGGACGGATAATGCTCATGTTCAAATGCATCAAGAGACTTTTCAGCCGGAATGCGCCAGCGCAGCCGCAGCCGCAGCCGCAGGACATTCCCGCACCCGCCGCCCCACCGACATTGGAGGAATATCTGTCCGGCTTGCCAACTTGCGATCATGAGCCCGACGAGGACTTCTATTACCGAACAGAAGCGGCTGACCAATGGACGCGATACTTCTCAAGCGAATTCACCATACCCTGCCGCAACCAGGGAGGAGGTCATTCCCAAGACCTGACGATGAACGAAGCGCTGAAAAATTACGCAGCCGTCCATGGTCTGGTGTACGTGTTCTACTACTACAGCCCATTCCCCTATGCACAAACGAAGATTGCCTCGCACCATAAGGAGTGCATTGAGGCTGCCTCAGGGCTGATCTCGCCTTACAAACATTGGATGCTCCTGTGCTTTCTGGCTCGCTATAAAAAAGACACCGCGGCGTTGACAGGGCGAACAAGCTTTGCCGATGGGACCCAAAACGATCAAGAGTGTCGATACATCATTTGCGATCCCCCCTGCCTGACCATTCCACGACAGGACATCCAACTTCACTTGAATGGTCATTGGTACTCATTGCCGGCCATCACCGATTTAACTCTAGGCCAGCTCATGGTGACTTGGCGCGATGATGCAACCTTCTGCGCTTCACGAGCCGCTTCACTACTCCAGGCCGTGAAAGTCTGATCAAAGGTCCATTCCCGTTTTAAGCAGGCATGGTGTGCGCCATGCCTGCAAAGCTGGGTGCGCTTCAACAGGGTAGTAGTAAGGCCCTCAGATCATTGGGTAGGCGCATATTCCTCAATCAGTTTCCACAGCAAACGGCCCATCGGTAGGCGGTAGATATCGCTGTGGGCCCCTCCTCCGGATCCCGGCGAGTTGAATTCGGTAATACCGTTAGAAGCGTCGATATAGGCCACTTTTCTGTCCGGGCCGGTGCTCTTGAACGGCTCGGCGCAGCCTTGCTGACCGTGCTTGCAGACTTCGAACCGACCTCCTGGAACTGCGGATGTGTCAGAAGCCGTCATGCACTCGAATATGCGCTGGTACTGGGGGTCGGTCGTATCGCAGGCCTTGTGGTATGAGCCGATCGATCCGGCAGGATCGGTCCAGACGATAAAGGGGGCGCCGGTCGCCGAATCGTTGGTGGCTGCAGTCAGCACCACCTTGGTCTTTTGAAGATGCCCGTAGTCCCGATAGGGAGCGCCTTCACGTCCGAGGTCCGGGGCAAAACGGTTGATGCTCATCGCCCCTTGCAAGCCAACGGCCAGATCAACCGGGCTGGTGACCATCGGCTGATCGGGGAACTGACTGCCAAGAGGCACCAGGGCCGGTGAACTGAACACCGCGCGAGTCATGGCGCGCGCCCCGAAACTGTGGCCTAGCGCAACAACCCTGGCCTTGCTGCCAGAGGCCGCCAGGCTGCGCGGAATGGTTTCGTTGAGCATCTTGTTCAGCCAGGACAAGCCTACTTCGTCCGCATCATTGGCCTTATTTGAATAGCTGAATACGTTGCCGAAGGAGTTGGACCAATAAGACGGCCAGGTCACGCCAATGACCAAGGGGCGGAAGTGACCAGTCACCTGATCATCGACCAGCGGTTTGATTGCCAGCGTCCTGTCGATCGGACTTTCTTGCTGTCCCTTGGCCGCTTCCAAAGAAGCGGCCATCAAGTTACCAGCCAAGTCATTGAAATTTCGTATTGCTTCTTGTTGGGCAGTGTTCCAGCCCATGACAATCACCAGAACATGGGTGTAATTACCTTGCCGAAGGTCCTGGGTCAAATTATTTTCCAGCGATAGCAGCGCATACTTTCCATAATCGTAAAACTGATAGGCATGGGCATCCACCTTGTCCAGGTTGGTGGATATTGAGCAGGCATGCCAGTCACTTATTTTCGCCAGATCATAGTTCTTTTTGACGAGTGATAATTGCTTTGCCGCGTAAGCGTTATATACAAAGCAATGATTCTTTGAAAGATAAGGATCACTTGCCCCGGCGGTGTCCTTGGCTATCGAGTTTTTTATGATGTGCGAAATGAACATCGCCTTAGAGTCACTTTCCTGAAATCTCCTGATCTGACTTGGTGTTCCCCAGCGGCTTGGTTCTTCCGCGCTGATGTATTGGCCGCTCCGTACGAAGCTGACCTGGGGATTAGCCTTGGGGCCGCCGACGATGGCCTGTGGGCTTTTTTCAATGGCCACGACATACCCTGGGTAATGCAAGGCGGTTCCGGATGGAAAATACAGGCTGGAATGGAAGTTTTTTGCATTGGTGCTATCCAGTTGCAATGCCGACTCATAAGGCTCCATGACCGACCCGGGTCCGGAACAACCAGCAACTCCTACTCCCAAGGCAATCAGGCTTAACCATTTGAGACGCATCATAACTAACTCCCTGGATCACTCCTGACCCTTATACTGACCTTCGCGCCGTAGACACATTAGTTAGAGGCAACGTGGACATCTTGCCTAGTCACAACACCACTATAGTCAGCAAGCGGCATTCAGCCAGCATCTCGATATATAAATATTAAGACTTACCTCTAAAGCCTTTTCCACATGAGATCAACTTTACTTCAACACTCCGACCTGCCCTCACTCGCTAGCACAAATCAAATTTAAATCCAGCCACTACTTGAAAAAACCTATTCGATAGCGAACTTATAGTTAGGCGACAATCAACTTTTACTTAATAAACACAAAAATAATCAATTACTACAAGATCAACTACGCCGGGCTCTGGCCAGTGCAGTGGCATGAGAATATTGGTTCCGCTGCTGGCCCGGCCCATGAGAAACGCCGCTGGCCCTACCCGGGCCAGCGGCGTTTTCATGCCTGCCATCAGGTGCTGCGCGGGGGTTACAGCAACTGGCGTTGCACCGCTTCATCCAGGGTGCTGCGGGCCAGTTGCTGGACCACGTCGCGGGTATCCGCCTGGAAAGGAATCGCCACGATCAGCAGCAGTTGCATCCAGGTGCGCACCGACTCGCTCTTGCGAATCCGCCCCAGTTCCTTGCCGTCCTTGTCCTTGAACACCGTCTCCAGGGTGAAGGTGTTCTTCGCCGTGGACGGGATGATGAAGAAGGTGGCGCCGGTGATGATGGCCGAGGCCATGCTGAACTGCTCGTTGTTGTACAGGGTGGCTTCGGCGTACAGGTCCGACTCGACCTTGTCGGTGCTGACCCGGGCAAAGCGCCCGGACTGGCGGTAGGTATCGGCCACCGCCGCTTCCCAGGCGGCGGCCGGGGCGCCGGCGGCAGCATTGGCCGGGCCGCCATTGACCTGGTTCATCGCGGTGGTGCGCACGAAGGCCGTGGGTTTGTGTTGCTCCGCCTGGGCGGTGGGTGGCCAGGCCGTGACCGGTGCCAGTTCGTGTTGCGAATAGGACACGCAGCCGCTCAGCAGTACCGCGGCCAGCACCAGTACGTGCTTGATGGAACCGAACATGTGACGCTCCTTGATCCTAGTGCGCCAACCGGGCGGTGGCGTTGTCGAGCAATTTGGCAACCAGCTCGTTGAGCTGCTTGGCGCCCTGGGTCGGGGCCCAGTATTCGCGCCCATAGAGACCGACATTGCGCTCGAACTTGAGCTGCTCCCTGGCGCTGGCCAGTTCCTTGCCGTCGCGATCGACGATCGACAGATCACCGGCCAGGTCGAAGCTGTCGACGTAGATCGGGCCATTGACCCAGATCCACAGCGTCAGGGTCAGCAGAGCCCCCGGTACATAGCCCGGGTGCGGCCCGCGATGGCCCTTGAGGGAGGTCATGTTGAACTTCAGCACCACGTCGTTTTCCCCCAGGCGGGTAGGAAATTCGCTGAGTTGCTGGAAGTAGCCGGCGCTCTTGACGTAGGGCGTCAGCTGGGCGGTCAGGGAGCGGCTGATGGCGGTACGGGTGGCTTCGTCGATACCGGCGGCGGAAACCTGCACATCGGCGATTTGCGCGGTGCGCGGGCTGCTGGCAGGCGCGGGATGCAGCGGTGCGCCCAGGGGGCCGGTGACGTTGTAGGACACACAGCCGGTCAGCGCCAGGGTGGCGACAAGGGCGGTGGCCCTGAGGAGGGTTCTGAACACGAAATATCCTTATTGAGGGACGGACAGCACCAACGTCTCGACCCCGGCGCCCAGAACTTTAGGAAAACCTCGCATTCGGTTGGGCGCTACAGGCCCGCTCCCGGGCCTTATTGATAGTCCTCTTCATAGGCCTGGAGCAGATTGAACAAGTGCTCCTGGGGCATCGCGCAGTCCTCCAACGCTTCGGGCGCAACACCGTTCCATTGCTCATCGGGGTCGCTTTCGACAATCAGTAGCGGCACCTGGGCGTTGTTGCAGAAGGCGAGGATGTCGCGCAGTTCCTGCTCACGTTCCACATGGTCGTTGTGAAACAGCTTGGCGCTGTAGAAGAAACCCTCGGCGCCACGGCGCAGATAGCCCTGGGCAACGCTCAGGGACAGGCCCAGGCGCTGATGGAGAAACTTGACCAGCGCCAGGTCAGTGCTGGGAGTCGCGGCGGCGATGCTTATTCTGGACATGGCAGGTTCCTTGATAAATCGGCGGGCAGCCCTCGCCCTGCTACTCGGGCCGCCACAGTTCGAGCCCCTCCACATGGCGCTCGATGTCGTCCATGTCGTCCTCCCCCAGGGTACGGTCGAAGGGTTCGCTGAGAATCCTGCGCACCTGGGCCAGGCGCTGGGTGACCTGCTGGTTATCGATGAAATCGGTGGTGGCGCGCTGGTAGTCGGCCACGGGTTTATCCATGTAGTAGGCGCCCATCTTGTGCAACGAGATCAAGACGAACTCCAGCTCCGCCAGGGCCTGCAGCGCCTGCTCGCCAGAGAGGGTGATGGTGCGGTTGCTTTCCAGCATCGAAACTTCCTTGGTACTCAACAGTTGGACAGAACGCCGCCTGGGCGGCGTGCGGCGCGCGCTTCAATCAGGCAGGCCACCGCCCATGCTGATCATGGCCTGGCCGGGCTGAACAACAGGCCCGGCTGACACCGCTCACCGACTCGGTGCCGGAGCCAGCTTGAGCCGGGTCGGATCGACCGCGCAGGCCATGTTGCGCAGCTCCCCGATCAACGATTGACGGGGAAAGGCGGCCCATTGCGCAAGATCTTCCTTGCGCATGACCTCCACGCCCTGGGCGAAGGGCTCGGAGAAGTACACCCGGCCGAACTGCGCCGACTCATCCTTCTCGCAGTTGATCACCCGGGTCGCGCGGGAGCTGTAGATCGGCGGCTTGCCACCGCCCAGCGCAGCAGGCTTGGCGTAGTTGTTGACCAGATAGAACTGCCGCAGGTTCGGGTTGTTCTGGTAGAGGGCCAGCGAGTTGGCGGCAAAGTAGGTGGCCAGTTCCGGGCTTTCCAGCACCTTGAACATGCCGTCCGGACGCTGCGGCGCCGGGGCCTCCCCGGGGGTACCCGAATGCGCGCAACCGGCGAGCAAAAGCGCCGCGCTCAAGCTCGACAGCTTGTTCATCGGCCCGCTCCCTGGGCCAGGTCCGGCCGCTCCTGCTCCAGCAATGGCTGATCGACAGTGCCCTGCAGCGAGCAGAGCAAACGGGTCTTGCCGTCTTCCTGGCTGAGCATGAGGATCTTTTCCGCGGAGCCCGGCGCCGGGGCGATGCCCGAAGCGGCGGCCGGGTTGTCCTGCCAGGGGGTCGCGGCGTTGAGTTTGATCTGCGGCCGGGAGACGAAGTATTCGCCAGTCTCCTGCCAACCGGCCTGGGGCAGCGCGGCCATGACGGCCTCGCGGCTGGCATCGATTTCAAAGCCCCAGAAGTGAAAGGTGCCCTGCTCGCCCAGGTCGAACTGGCGGTCGTAGTAGGCGGTCAGGGGCAGGCCCTGATCCAGCAGCGGCCGGGAAAACGCCATCAGCGCGGTGGCGCTGTCGCGGCGCTCCGCCACCGGAATCCAGGCGATGCCCTGGCGCTGATTCTCCGCCAGTTTCACCACCTGCCCGAGCTCGGCGCGCTGCTGATACAGGGCCTTGAAAAAACTCGGCTGGCACTCCAGCAGGCTCTGGCTGAGGCTCGCTGCCTGGGCAGCGCCGGCACTCAAGCCCAGGAGCAAGGCCAACAGCGGTGAGGTGGAAAGGCGGGGCAAGGTGCGCGTCCGTTGCATGGTCTGGAGCATCCTGAGCAGGCGAAAAAAACGCGACTCTACTCCCGCCGGCACCGCCGAGACAAATCCGCCTGCAGGCACCAGGCCTGCATGGCAGAGCGGCGCCACAGCCGGTTCAGAGGAAAATACTGCCCTTGAGGTACAAGGCGCCGTAGCCGCTGATGATCACCCGCCCGTTGTCCAGCACCTGGCACTGCAACTGGCCCTTGCGCGCCCCGCCCTGTTGCGCCCGCAACTGGCGCTTGCCCAGGCGCGCGGCCCAGTAAGGCGCCAGGGAGGTATGGGCGGAACCGGTGACCGGGTCTTCATTGACCCCGACCCGCGGGCCGAACCAGCGCGAGACGAAATCGAATGCCCGGGACGGCGCCGTCACGGCGATGCCGCGCACATCGAAGGCGGCCAGTGCGGCGAAATCGGGCTTGAGCGCCTCCACCAGAGATTCGTCGTCCACCACCAGCAGGTAATCGTCGGTGCGGTACAGGGCCTCGGCCGCCGGCAACCCCAGGGCTTGCAGCAGGGCCGGAGCAATCGCCACGGCTTCGGGCTGCTTGGCGGGAAAGTCCATGGACAGCAGGCCGCCCTCGCGGCTCACCCGCAACTCGCCGCTGCGGGTGGCAAAGCGCAGCACGTCGCGGCGCTCGCCCAACTGCTCGAACAGCACCCAGGCCGCCGCCAGGGTGGCGTGCCCGCACAGGTCGACCTCCACCGTGGGGGTGAACCAGCGCAGTTCGAAGACTTCGCCCTGGGGCACGAAATAGGCGGTTTCCGACAGGTTGTTCTCCAGGGCGATGCGCTGCAGGACTTCGTCCGGCAACCAGGCATCCAGGGGGCACACCGCCGCCGGGTTGCCACCGAAGACGTGGGAGGTAAAGGCATCCACTTGAAAGATATCGAGCTGCATCGCGGTCATTCCTCGGCGCCTTGGGCGCGGATCTGTTCCAGGTAGTTGTAGATGGTGTAGCGGGTCACCCCCAGGGCCGCGGCGGCCTTTTCGATCCCGCCCTTGACGATGAACACCCCGCGCTCCTGCATCTGGCGCACGGCGTCGAGCTTGTGTTGCTTGCTCATACGCGCCCCGCTTCCCGGGCAGGCACCCTGGATGATCTGGGCCAGCAACTGTTCCATGTCGGGGGCTTCGTCGCGGCGCGGCGCAGGCGCGCTGCCCAGGC
>NZ_VYKE01000132.1:0-14809 GCF_032424515.1 Pseudomonas sp. JV245A | reverse complement strand
CCGGCTGCCCGGCCTCCAGCACCGCATGGGCCCAGGCCGGCGCATCGCCCGGCAACTGCGCCGGGGTCATGCCCCACAGCAGGTCGTGGGGCAGCCAGGGGCCGCACCCGCTCACCACTGCTCCCGCAGCAACTGCCGGACTCGGCTCGACGCCGCCCGGTTCACCGCGCCCAGACGGCTGCCGAGGTCGACGCCCTTGGCCCGCACATCGGCAATCGCCGCCAACAGGCATTGATTGACCCGGGCCAGATCCTCCGCCGTCGGCTGCTCAATCTGCCGCACCGACAGGGTTTCCCACAGCAGGCCCAGGCCCGCGTAGCTGTCGATGTCATAGGCCATGGGCGGCACGCTGGCGGCCAGGGCTTCCAGCTCCTCGACGCTGCGCAGGGTCACCCGCGCCGCCGAGGCCTTGCCCATGGCGTGCACCATCACCCCCGGGTCACGCAGGGCGATCAAGCGGTTGGCCTGATACCCATGGGCCAGAAAGGCCCCGGACATGGCCTTGCCCACCAGCAGGGCGATCACCGGGTGCCCGGCCAGGCGGGCCCGGGCATAGCTGTCGGCGGCGCCCGCCAGGGCCTGATGAATGCCCAGCGCCTCTTCGCGCCGGCCATAGGCCTGGCTCGGCACATCGACAATGGCGATCAGCGCCCGCTTGTGCTCCTGGTCCTGATCGGCGCGGATCACCTCATCCACTGCCTTGGCCAGCCCCCAGCCTTCCAGCAGGCCGACCTCGCCCTGACGGGCGCGGGGAAAACGGTTGTCGGGGTCAGGCACTACCGCAATGAAGCGCGCCGGCTGCCCGTCCAACTGGCCGTCGGCAACCTTCAAGGAAGGTGGCAGGCCGCTCACGGGGGTTGCATCGCCACTCAAGGCGTCGAACCAGTTCAGGCCCCGCAGGGAACTAGCAGTCATGGGCGGTCTCCTTGATACAGGTCGCGAACCGTCGCCGCATCGATTTGCGGCGTCGTGTTCAGGCGGGACAGACGTTGCAGGTACAGCTCGGCCTCGCGGCTGCGTTGCCGCGACGGCAAGCCCAGGGCCAGCAGCTCACGGACCTGGGCCTGGATCAGTGCCACATCGTCAGCCACGTAGCGGTCCACCAGGCCACTGGCGAAACGCTGCTCGCCGCCGGTCAGGCTCCAGATGAAAGGCCGGTCCCGGGAGTCGTATTCCTCAAGGCCCGCTTCCTGCTCGATCACCTGCGGGCCGTTGAGCCCCAGGCGCGCTTCCTGGGTGACCAGCAGATAACTGCACAAACCGGCGGCAATCGACATGCCGCCAAAGCAGCCGACGCTACCGGCCACCACGCCGACCACCGGCTGGTACTGGCGCAGGTCGACAATCGCCGCATGAATGTCGGCAATCGCCGCCAGCCCCAGGTTGGCTTCCTGCAGGCGCACGCCGCCGGTTTCCAGCAGCAACACGGCGCGGGTCGGGATGCCGTTGCGGTTGTCCTCGGCGGCCAGCTCCAGGGCGCCGGCAATCTTCGCCCCGCCCACTTCACCGAGGCTGCCGCCCTGGAAAGCGCCTTCGATGGCAGCAATCACCACCGGCGAACCCGCGATGCTGCCCTTGGCGATCACCACCCCGTCATCAGCCTGGGGCACTACGCCCTGGCGCTCCAGCCAGGGCGACATGACCCGCTGGAACGGGTCCAGCAACTCACGAAAGCTACCGGCATCCAGGAGTGCCCGGGCCCGCTGCCGGGCGCCCAGTTCGACGAAGCTGTGCTTGTTCAACAAGCGTGCGCTGTCAGTCATGGCCGATCTCCTCGAAGCCCTGTTCCAGGCGCAGGCGCACCACCCCGGGGGTGGCGCCGAAATCATGGATGTCGATCAACAGCGCCGGCGGCGTCTGGCCGTCGAACATGCGCTCGAACAGGTGCTGCCAGCGCGATGCGCTGCCGTTTACCGAGGTCTGTACCTGGATGCTCAATTTGCCGGGCTGCCCCGGCTCCAGCAGCACTTCCAGGTCGCCGGAGCCGACACAGCCCACCAGGGCGCGGCCACGGCCGGGCTGGCCGGCGGGGAATTCAAAGGACAAGGTTTCCATCAGTTCGCTCCCTGGTTAACAGCATCGCCGGATTCGATCCGGTCCAGCAGCAGGCTGGCCGCCAGCAAGTCGGCAGCGCCGCCGGGCGAGGCATTCAAGGTCAGTAGTTGCAGATCCAGTTCATGCAGGCGACGACGCCCGGCCAGGGTGGCGCTGCCACCAGCATCGAGCACCGCCCGGGCCCCCTGCTGCATGGCCTGCAGGCCCAGCTCACCGGCGCGATAGAGCACGCAGGTGTCCGCCAGCCGGCTCATGATCGCCAGCAAGGCATCGAGCCGGGCATTCTGTTCGCCATGGCCCTGGGCGCGGCTGCGCTTGAGCTGCGGCAGCCCCAGTTGCAGCACGGCGGGAAAGCCTTGCTGGGCTTCTTCGCGGGCACCGCGCACGCCGTAGCGCAGCGCCACCTGGGCGCCATGGCTCAAGGGGCGTGGTGCATAACGGTCTTCGAGCAAGGCCAGGCGCGCGGCCCGCAGCGCGACACTGCCGGCACTCGTGGCTTGAGGTTCCAGCGCGGCGGCGGCCACCAGCAGCCCCAGGGCCCAGATCGCCCCGCGATGGGTATTCACCCCACCAGTGGTGGCGAGCATGGCCTGCTCGCCTTCTCGGCCAATGCGCCCCAGGGCTTCACGCAGGGGCAGGCCCACTTCCCCGAGCAGCAGGGCAGCGTCGGCCATTTCCTTGAAGGCCGGCCACAGCGACAGCGCCGAGGCATGCATCAGGCCCAGGTGCAGGTCGGTGTGGGCGCCATTGCCACGGCGGTCCACCAGGGCCGGCTTGGGCGACAGGTCGGCCTCGTCGATCAGCGCGTCCACCGCCAGGTCCGCCAGGCGCTCGGCCAGGCTCGGGGTGGGTGATTGCAGGTTGAATGCGTGCATTACCAGCTCCTGAACTTGGCGGGCGGGTTGTACAGGCCACCGGACCACTCCACCAGGTCGGCCACGCTTTTCGCCGCCAGCAGCTCGCGGCTGGCGTCGGTGCGGCGGATGCCCAGGTCTTCCGGCAGGGCAATCAGGCCTTCACGGCGCATGCGCGCGGTGTCCTTGGGGTTGTGGCGCAAGCCGATGGCGGTAACCCCGGCCACGGCGGCGATCATCGCCTGGCGCTCTTCCAGGGAACGGGCCTTGTACAGGTAGGCGATGCCTTCCTCGGTCAGCAGGTGGGTGACGTCGTCGCCGTAGATCATGATCGGCGCCAGGGGCATGCCGCTCTTGCGCGCCACGTCCACCGCGTCGAGGGTTTCGACGAAGGTCGGTTTGCCGCCTTCCTGGAAGGTTTCCACCATCTGCACCACCAGCTTCTTGCCGCGTTCGAGCATGGCCTGGGGTGCATCGCTCTGATCCTGGCGCATATCGAGCCAGGCCGGGGTGCCGTGGCGGCGCCCGCGGGGGTCGTGACCCATGTTCGGCGCCCCGCCGAAACCGGCCAGGCGGCCACGGGTCACGGTGGAGGAATGGCCGTCGCCATCCACCTGCAAGGTGGCGCCGATAAACAGGTCCACCGCGTACTGCCCGGCCAGCTGGCAGAACATCCGGTTGGAACGCAGGGAACCGTCGCGACCGGTGAAGAACACATCCGGACGCGCGGCGATGTAGTTTTCCATGCCCAGTTCGGTGCCGAAGCAATGCACGCTGTCCACCCAGCCACTTTCAATGGCCGGAATCAGGGTTGGGTGAGGATTGAGGGTCCAGTTGCGGCAGATCTTGCCCTTGAGCCCCAGGGATTGGCCGTAGGTGGGCAGGATCAGCTCGATGGCCGCGGTGTTGAAACCGATGCCATGGTTCAGCGACTGCACGTTGTGTTTTTCGTAGATGCCGCGAATCGCCATCATCGCCATTAGCACGTGCACCGGCTTGATATGGCGCGGGTCGCGGGTGAACAGCGGCTCGATATAGAACGGCTTGTCGGCCACCACCACGAAATCCACCCAGGACGCGGGAATGTCGACCCGGGGCAGCTCGCTGACATCGTCCACCAACTGGTTGACCTGGACGATGACAATGCCGTCGCTGAAGGCCGCCGGCTCGATCAGCGCGGGCGTGTCCTCGGTACTGGGGCCGGTGTAGATGTTGCCGGCGCGGTCGGCCATGAACCCGGCAGAGAGCACCACATTGGGGATCAGGTCCACCACCAGCCGCGCATAGAGCTCGATGTAGGTATGGATGGCGCCGATTTCCAGCAGCCCGTCTTCCAGCAACTGGCTGATGCGCAGGCTCTGGGTGCCGGCAAAGGAAAAGTCCAGCTTGCGGGCGATGCCGCGCTCGAACAGGTCCAGGTGCTCGGAACGGCCGACGCTGGGCATGATCATGTGCAGGTCATGCAGCCTGGCCGGGTCGGCCTTGGCCAGGGAGCGGGAGAGAAAGTCCGCCTGTTTCTGGTTGTTGCCTTCCAGCACCACCCGGTCGCCGGGCAGGATCAGCGCTTCCAGGGCCGCGACGATCTTGTCGGTCGGCAACACCACGCCATCGGCGATGGCCCGCACCTGCTCGAGGCGCCGCTGCTTTTCGCTGCGCCGCCGCGACCAGCGCGCGTCGGGGGAAATTATTGTTGTCATGCTCACTCCACGGGTTCGCTGTCGTGGCAGTCACCTTAGGAGTGAAAACGGGGAGCATCAATCAAGCACGGCGTTGGATCGTTACGCTCAGCGTAATGATTTGCGGAGAAATGGCACTCTCATGCTCTCTCGGTACACAATGCCCGCCGTACCGGCCCATGAGCGGCCTGGGCAGACCAAGATGAGAGTCAGCATGGACACACCGATTCGCTCGAACCAGGCGCTGCTGGAGCAGCTCAAGCATGGCCTGAAGCCCGACTACCTGATGTTCTGGGGGCACCAGCCCACCCGGGACGGACGCATCTCCCAGAGCTGTTTCAGCCAGTGGTTCGACGCAGGTCTGGAACTCGATGGCATTCGATACCCCAGCGCCGAGCATTTCATGATGGCCGGCAAGGCCCTGCTGTTCGGCGACCAGGAAACCCACGGGCGGATCCTCAAGGCCGTGACGCCCGCCGACGTGAAGCAACTGGGTCGCGAGGTGCGCGGCTTCGATGACGCCCGCTGGACCGAAGCACGCCTGGATATCGTGGTGCAGGGCAACCTGGCCAAGTTCAGCCAACATCAGGCGCTGGGTGAATACCTGCTGTCCACAGGCGACCAGGTACTGGTGGAAGCCAGCCCGGTGGACCGGATCTGGGGCATCGGCCTGGCCGCCGAGGATGCCAGGGCCAGCCAGCCGGAGCAGTGGCGCGGCCTGAATCTGCTGGGCTATGCGCTGATGGAGGTGCGGGACAGGTTGCGCATTGGCTGAGGGGCTGCCTTCGCTGGCAAGCCAGCTCCTACCGGCGGTGTTATGTAGCGGCCGGCTTGCCGGCCAAGAGGCCTAGAGCCCCGTCACCAGCAGCTCTTCCAGGGCCAGCAGGTCCGGCACCTTGGCCACCTGCTCGGCCACCTGCACCGCGGCCTTTTCCAGCGCAGCCAGGGGCACGTCGACATAGCTCAACTGGCTGTCGAGCTTGCAGGAGCGGGGAATGCCCTGCACCAGCAGGGCCATGAACTTCAACTCCGGGCGCCCGCCCAGGGCATTGAGCACGACGATCCGCGCCCGCTCGCCAATCACGGTCCTGCCACCGCAGGCCGACTCGAAGCTGATCAGCGGAATCCGCCGCTCGCGCCACAGCACCCGGCCCAGGTACCAGGGCGGTGAATCCAGGTCGAAGGTGCCCTGCTGATAGTCGATCAGCTCGGCCACGGCCACGTTGGGCAGGATCAGGGTACGGTCGGCCAGGGGCAGCAGCAGCCCGGTGAGAGTGCTGGCGCGGTGATCAAGCATGGGTCTTGCTCCACAGGGCGATGCTTTCCAGCAGCACCGACTCTTGATAGGGCTTGCCGAGGTAGTCGTTGACGCCGATGGCCATGGCCCGGTCGCGGTGTTTCTGGCCGGTGCGGGAGGTGATCATGATGATCGGCAGGTGTTGCAGGCGCGGGTCGTTGCGTACCTGGATCGCTACCTCGAAGCCATCCATGCGCGGCATTTCGATGTCCAGCAGCATCAGGTCCGGGGTGTGCTCGGCCAGCAGCGCCATGGCGTCGACCCCATCCTTGGCGGTGAGCACATTCATGCCGTGGCGCTCCAGCAGGCGGCTGGTGACCTTGCGCACCGTGACCGAGTCGTCCACCACCAGCACCAGCATCGGCCGCGGCGGTTGCACCTCGCTGGCCGGCTCGTCGCCCGCCAGGCGCGGCAGCGGTGCCTGGGCCTGCAAGGCGCGGATATGCGCCAGCAAATCGAGAATCAGCACCACCCGACCATCGCCGAGAATCGTCGCCCCGGACAGCCCCTGGACCGCGGCGAACTGCGGCCCCAGGCTCTTGACCACGATTTCCCGGGTGCCGGCGGTGGCATCCACCTGCACCGCGATGCGCTGCTCGTTGCAGTGCACCAGCAGCACCGGCAGCGGCTGCACCTGGCCCAGCAGCTTCGGCCGGGGCACGGTGTGCAGCAGCTCCCCCAGGTAGCACAGCTGATAAGACTGGCCGGCGTACTCATAGCGCGGTGGGTCGAGCTGGTAGTAGCCGTCCAGCTCTGCGGGCAGCACCCGGACAATGCCCTCCACGGTATTCAGCGGAATCGCGTACTGCTCGTCGGCGCACTGCACCATCAGCGCGCGGTTGACCGACACGGTGAACGGCAGGCGAATGCGAAAATGCACGCCCTGGCCGGCAACCGAGTCGATGCTCATGCTGCCGCCCAACTGGCGCACCTCTTCATGGACCACGTCCATGCCCACCCCGCGCCCGGAAATCTGGGTGATCTTCTCGGCAGTGGAAAACCCCGGCTGCATGATGAATTGCAGCACTTCGCGGTCGCTGAGCTGCGCCTCGGGGTCCAGCAGGCCGCGCTTGATGGCTTTTTTGCGCACGGCTTCCAGGGGCACCCCGGCGCCGTCGTCGCGCATGTCGAAAATCATGTCGCCGCCCTCGCGGGACAGGTCCAGGCTGATCCGCCCCTGTGCCGGCTTGCCTGCCGCAAGGCGCGCCTCGGCCGATTCCAGGCCGTGGTCCACGGCGTTGCGCAGCATGTGTTCCAGGGGCGCGACCATGCGTTCCAGAACGTTGCGGTCCATTTCCCCTTCGGCGTTGCCGACCACGAACTCCACGTCCTTGCCCAGCTCTTCGGCCACCTGGCGGACGATACGCTTGAGCCTGGGCACCATGCGCTCGAACGGCACCATGCGCGTGCGCATCAGACCTTCCTGCAATTCGGTGTTGATCCGGCCCTGCTGCTGCAACAGGTTCTCGGCGTCGTGGTTGCGCCGGTCCAGGGTTTCCTTGAGGTCCAGCAGGTCCGAAGCCGATTCGAACAGGGCCCGGGACAGCTGCTGCAACTGCGAGTGGCGGTCCATTTCCAGGGGGTCGAACTCTTCGTAGCCCAGGCGCTCGGCCTCCACCTGCTGGCGGCTGAGAATCCGCCCCTGGGTTTCGGTGTCCAGGCGGCGCAACTGGTCGCGCATGCGCTCGATGGTGGTTTCCATCTCGCCCAATGCCGTGCGCGCATCGTTGACCTGCTGTTCGATACGGCCACGGAAGATCGAGGTTTCCCCGGCCAGGTTCACCAGGTCGTCCAGCAGCTCTGCCGAGACCTTGACCATGTCCCCCGCCACTGCCGCTTCCGCCGCGGGCGCCGCGGGCTCGGGCTTGGTGCTGGGCAGTGCTGCTTCTGCGGCAACGCCGGTCGCTACCCGCGGATGGCTCAGGTCGTGGATCGCATCGATGAGCTTCTGGGCCGGCTCGATGGGCTGGCCGGCACGGGCCGCATCGAGCATCTGGGCCAGGCGGTCGTGGCTCTTCTGCAACAGGGTGAACAGCACCGGGCTGGGTTGCAGCAGGCCGGCGGACAGGCCTTCGAAGAGAAATTCCAGTTCATGGGCCAGATCGCCGATGGGGGCGATTTCCACCATGCGCGCACCGCCCTTGAGGGTGTGCAGGTCGCGCAGCAGGGTTTCCACTTCCTGGCGACCCTGGGGCTCGGCCTGCCAGCGGGCCAGGGCCGCGGCAGAGCTGTCGATGATGTCGAAACCTTCTTCGAGGAAGATTTCCAGCAGCTCCGGGTCCTGGGCCGCACGGTCTTCCTCGACCGTGCCCTGGGCCACTTCGCCGGTGCTGGCGGCCTGCTGCCGGTACGACCGCACAGCCTCGATCTGCGCCCGGGATTCGTCCAGGGGATGCTGCCCCTGCAACTGTTCCAGCAGCAGTGCCAGTTGCTCGTGGCTGCTGCGCAACAGCAGGCCCAGGTGCTGGCTGTGGCTGTAGCGCCGGTCCACCAGCCCCTCGTACAGCGACTCCAGCTCCTGGGCCAGTTCCGCCACCGGTGCCACTTCGGCCATCCGTGCGCCGCCCTTGAGGGTGTGCAGGTCTCGCTGCAGGGAAGACAGCGGCGCGCCATTGTCCGGGTCGGCCAGCCAGCGCTGCAGGGCCTGGTCGGCGCTTTCGAGGATATCCACCGCCTCTTCGAGGAAGATCTCGACAATTTCGTCGTCCGCCTGCATCGGGGCCTCGGCCTGCTCCAGGCGGGCCGTGGCCGCGCCCAGTTCGCTGATGCTCAGGGCGCGGCTGCCATCGCTCTTGATCAGGCCCGTGGCAGAAGGGTCCAGACCTTCATCCAGCAGCTCGCGCAAGGCCTGCACCCGTTCCGGGCGCGGGCTGACTTCCTGGCCTGCGGCCAGCTCGTCGAGCATGTTGATCAAGGCATCATGGGCGCTTTCGGCTTCGTGGAAGAAACGCTCGCTGACGGCCAGGCTGCTCTCTTCCACCGCGCCATAGAGATCGAGCAAGGCTTCGCACAGCTCGTCCACCGGGTGCAGGTCGGCCAGGTGCGCGCCCTCGCCCAGGGTGGTCAACTCATCCAGCAGGGCGCTGAGTTCCTGACGCTCGCCAGGGTGCTGCTGCCAACGGCGCAGCAGGCTTTCGGCATCCAGCAGGATGTCCATGCCCTGGGCCAGGAAGTTGTTGATCAACTGCGGGTCGCGCTTGGCCCGGGGAGCGCTGTCCGGGGCGCTGAGCAGGGTTTCCAGGCGCTCCCCCAGCAGGGCCAGGGCGCGCCCCACCAGGGAGCGGGCGCCATCGATAGGCGCCAGCGGGTCGCTGTCCAGCTGCCGCAGGCCCCGGCGCAGCAGGCCTTCGGCTTCCAGCAGCAGCTCCACCTCGTCCAGGTCCAGGGGGATCAAGTGCGCCCGGTATTCCCGGGCCAATTGGTCCAGAGGGCCGGCCAGCTCGGCAATCGGCAGCACTCCGGCCATGGAGGCGCTGCCCTTGAGGGTGTGCAGGGCCCGTTGCAGTTCGTCGCTGGCCTGCAGCGGTAGGTGTTCGGCGGCCTGCTCGAGAAAGCGGTTGATGCTGTCCAGGTGGGTCTGGGCCTCGGTGCGGAAGATCTCCAGCAACTGCGGGTCCAAGGCCTCGGCCGGCACTGGCGCCGAGCCTTGCGCACCATTGGCCAGGGCATGGGCCCGGGCGGCCAGGCGGTCGACATCGTCGCGCTGACGCTGGGCCTGCTGGGCGAACTCGGCGATCAGTTCCGGCAACAGTTGCAGGGTGTCGGCCACCAGTTGCCGGGCTTCGACACCGGGCTCCACGCTGTGCTCCAGCACCCGGTTGAGGAGGTTTTCCACCGCCCAGGCCAGCTCCCCCAGCACCAGCGCGCGCACCATGCGCCCGCTGCCCTTGAGGGTGTGGAAGGCCCGGCGCAGTTCGCTCAGGGCAGATGTGCCATGGGGGTCCGCGGCCCAGCGCGGCAGGTACTCGCGCAGCATCTCCAGCACTTCCTCGGTTTCTTCGAGGAAGACTTCCCGCAGTTCATCGTCCACCGGCTCCTCGTCCCCTGGCGGCGGCAACAGGCTGCCCGGGGTGATCAGGGCCGGCGGGTTGAGGGCCGAGACCGGCACCGCCAGGACATCCGCCAGGGACTGCGCCACCCGGGGATCGTCCAGCTCTTGCAGGTCCTGCATCACCAGGGCTTCGCTGGGGCTCAGGGGCTGATCGAGCAACGGCACCTGCTCCACCGGCACATAGCCCAGGGCGAGCAGGCCCTGCTGGGCCACATCGAGGATCTTCTCCCCCGGCGCCTCGTGGTCCTCGCTCAGGCGTTCCAGGTAGTACTCCAGGCTGGTGAGCACATCCGCCAGGTGGTCCAGTTGCTGCCAGTCGGGCCGGGAACGGGCCGCCAGCAGGTGTTCGACGACAAACTGCTGGCAGGCCTGCATCAGCCCCGCCGCGCGGGGCAGCGGGATCATCGCCAGGGCGCCGCGCACCTGGGTCAGCAGCTCGGGCAGCGCCTGCAGGTGTTCGGCGTCCCAGTCGGCCTCGATGCACTCGGCGATCAGGTCCTTGGCCTGGTGCAGGCAAACCCGCGCCTCCTGGATCACCAACTGGTGGATCTGGGTCAGGTCGGTGGTGGGCAGGCGGCTTTCCTCACGGCTTTCGGGCTCCACGGTGCCGGCCATGCCGGCCAGGGTCGCTTCCACGTACAGCAGGGCCCCCGCCACATCCATCAGCACCGCGTCGTCCGGCGCGCGCTGGCCCTGGGCCAGGCTCTGGACCACCGCCAACTGATCGATGATGACCTTGCGCGGCTGGCCGAAGCCCAGCACCGCCAGGGTGTCGGCGATCTGCCGCAGGGGCGACAGCAGCCCTTCGAGGTCGTCGGTGTGCTGGCGGTCGCTGCGCACGAACAGGTCGAGGCGTTCCTTGACCCGCACCAGGCCATCGCACACCGCGGTCAGCACCGAGCGCATGGCATCCCGGTCGGGGCCGGCCAGGCGGGCCCGCTCCTCGTCCACCACCGCGCTGTCGGGCAAGGCGTCATCCAGTCCGTAACGTTCTTTCATGGTCAGCATCAATGGGGTGGGATGGCGCGCCTTGGCGATATAGAACAGCAGGCTCTTGAGCAATTCATCGGGGGCCGGCCGGTTGATCCCGGCCATGCCCTGTTCCAGCAGGCGCTTGAGCTCCTTGTCGGCATCCTTGAGCAGGCTGCGCACCGCCGGGCTGTTGGCGATCTCGTCGTGGCGCATGCCCTCCACCAGGGCCGAGGCGATATGCCACAAGGGCGCCAGCGGGGCGTCCTGGCACAAGGCTTCCAGGCGTTCGAAGACCTTGGCCATGTAGCCCAGGCTCTGCTCGTCATCCTGCTCGCGCAGCAGGTCCACCAGGGCGGTCTGCAACATGTGTCGCAGCTTGCGCAACTGGTTGGGCAACTCCAGGGGTTCCAAAGCCGCCAGGGCCTTGTCGCTCAGGGGCGGCAGGCTGGGCAGTTGCGGGCTGAACAGGCTGGTTTCCGAGAGCAGGCTCTCGCCCCGGGCACTGCGCAGGTCGTTGAGCAGCGGCAGCACCACCAGCGGCAGGTCGCGCCGCGCGCTCTGCACCCGGTCCAGGTACTGGGGCAACTGGCCGATGGCCTGGCGCAGCAGGCGCAGGGCTTCGTCGCGCTGGGCCACGCGCCCCTGCTGCAGGGCCAGGGCGAGCTTTTCCATTTCTTCAGCCAGCAGCGCGGCGCCGTAGAACTCCACCATCTGCAGGCTGCCATGGACCAGGTGAATGCCTTCCAGGCACTGGTCGATGGCCTCCAGGGCCTGGGGATCGTCCGCCAGATGCTCCAGCGCCTGATGCGCCTGCTTCAGGGTCTCGGCAATTTCGCCCTTGACCCACTCCAGGGCTACATAGTCGTGCCGATCAACCATAACCACTCCAGTCAAAGCCTTGTGTCAGCGGTTGTCATTCGGGGCCGGGCCCCGGGTGGCCGGCAGGGTGAAGCCGGACACCGAGCGGCGCAGCTGGCTGGCCATCTTCGCCAGGTTGCCGATGCTCTCGGCGGTGGCGGTGGAACCGGACGAAGTCTGCGAGGTGATCTGCTGGATCACGTTCATGGTCAGGGAAATCTGCCCGGCCGAAGAGGTCTGCTGCTGGGCCGCGTTGGAGATGCTCTGGATCAGCGCCGCCAGGGTCTTGGACACGCCTTCGATCTCTTCCAGGGCCACCCCGGCGTCCTGGGCCAGGCGCGCGCCGCGCACCACTTCGGTGGTGGTCTGCTCCATGGAGATCACCGCCTCGTTGGTGTCGGTCTGGATCGCCCGCACCAGGGTCTCGATCTGCCGCGTGGCCGCCGAGGAACGCTCCGCCAGCCGCTGCACCTCGTCGGCCACCACGGCAAAGCCGCGCCCGGCGTCACCGGCCATGGAGGCCTGGATCGCCGCGTTGAGGGCAAGGATGTTGGTCTGGTCGGCAATGTCGTCGATCAGGCTGACGATATCGCCGATCTCCTGGGAAGACTCGCCAAGACGCTTGATCCGCTTGGCGGTGTCCTGGATCTGCTCACGAATGTTGTCCATGCCGTGAATGGTGTTGTGCACCACCTCGTTGCCCTTGTTGGCGATTTCCACCGAGCGCTCGGCCACCGCCGAGGATTCCGCGGCGTTGGCCGATACCTGGTCGATGGACTGGGCCATTTCGTTGATCGCCGTGGAGGCTTCGGAAATCTGCTGGGCCT
The DNA here is from genome assembly GCF_032424515.1 of Pseudomonas sp. JV245A. Lineage (NCBI taxonomy): Bacteria > Pseudomonadati > Pseudomonadota > Gammaproteobacteria > Pseudomonadales > Pseudomonadaceae > Pseudomonas > Pseudomonas sp. JV245A. The sequence continues at coordinate 2,219 of NZ_VYKE01000132.1, read as the reverse complement.
GATGCTCCGAGGCTTCGGCCAGCTGCATGGCGGTGGCCTGGGTTTCCTGCACTGCGCCGGCCACCTGGCCGGCGGTGAGGTTGATGGTGGCCACCAGGTCACGCAGCTGGTCGACGGAATAATTGATGGAGTCGGCAATGGTGCCGGTGAAGTCCTCGGTCACCGAGGCGGTGACCGTGAGGTCGCCGTCGGCCAGGTCCTCGATCTCGTCCAGCAAACGCATGATTGCGTTCTGGTTGCGCTCGTTCTTCTCTGCGGTCTCGCGCAACTGGCGGTTGGTCTCGCGCACCATCACCAGGCCAATGAGGATGATCGAAGCCAGGGCCAGCAGGCCCAGGACGTAGCCGCCGATGGTGTCCAGCTTGCGGCTGCCGGCCAGGTTCTCGAAGCCGCTGGCCAGCAGCGAAGCTTCGTCCAGCAGGGTCTGGGACAGGCTGAAGATGTTGCTCGCCGACTCGCGGACCTGGAACAGCTCGGGGGAGGTTTCGAGGATCTCGTCCACGGAGCCGGAGACGAACTCGAACAACTCGGAAATCTCCGCCAGCCGCCCCCGGGCATCCGGGTCTTCCACCTGGCTGATCTTCAGCCCCGGGTTGCCCTGCAACATGCCGTTGAGCACCTGGCCGAAGCGCGCGGCATCGCGACCGAAGGCATCGGCGGCCTGGACCGCGTTTTCGTCGCCGGCCAGCACCGTGTTGACCGCGCCGAGAATCCGCTCGGCCAGCAGCGACTGGCGCTGGGCCATGGCCACCTGGGCCGCCGGGGCGCCACGCTGGAGCAGGATCTCGACGACCTTTTCATACTCCACCTGCAATTGCGGCACGGTTTCCGCCAGGGTTGCCGCCACCTGGTGCAGGGACAGCACGGTCTGCTCGCTGGCGAGAATCGCGTCGGTGTTTTTCAGCAGTTTTTCCCAGTCCAGCTGCACCGCGCGCATTTCCTGGCGCAAGGCCACCGGGGCCCCGGGCAGCCCGGTGTCCGGGTCACCCTTTTTCAGGTAGCCCCAGCGCCGGGCGAAATCGTTGCGCGCATCCCCCAGCAGCTTGAACGCCGCAGCCTTGCCCGCCGCCGCTTCGGTGGCGTTCTTGGCAATGCGCTGGGACAGCACCCGCAGCTCGCCGGCATGGCCGATGTACTGTTTGTCGTAGGTGGCCTGGGTATTGAGGTAAGCGAAGTTGGCGAACAACAGCATGATGAACACGATCAGTGCGATGAACAGCACGATGATCTGCGAGCGACTGCGGGAGCCTTCCAGGGGCTTGCCGGTTTTGGCTTTGGTCATCGATCAGGCCTGTGGCGAGCGGGCGGTCCCGCATTCGAGTGCCCGGGGCGCGCGCAACGCCGGGGCAGCATGGGTTGATCCAGGGAAACACGCGCTTCCCGTGGCACGGCCAACGGGTTGCCCAGGCGCCGGGGCGCCCTTCACGCTGCCACCTCCAGGAACCCCGGCGAACGGGCCAGGGCGAAGGGGCTGAAGACCTGCCAGACCTGATCGCGGCGGAACTGGCCCTGCAGGTAGGGGTTGACCGCGGCGTCGGCAAAGTCGGTGATGCCGGGCTCCAGGCTGTCCTGGGCAAAGTGCTGCAGCCCGGCCACCTCGTCCACCAGCAGGCCGGCGAACAGCTCCTTGTACTCCACCACCAGGACCCGCCGCTGCTTGCGCAGGGGCGACAGCTCATGGCCGAAGAAACCGCACAGGTCCATGATCGGCAGCAGCCGCCCGCGCAGGTTGGCTACGCCCTTGACCCAGGGCTTGACCCCGGGCAGCAGGGTGTAGCGCGGCTCGTGCAGGACTTCGCTGATCTCGCCCATGGCGGCCACGTACCAATGCTCGCCCAGGCGAAAGCCGATGCCGCTCCAGCTGTGCTGGCGGGTTTCCTGGGACGGCAGGTCGGCGGCCAGCAAGCGGCAGCGCTGGTCGATCTCCAGCAGCAGCTCGAAGGCGGTCTGGGATTGGCTCATGGCGCGGCTGTCAGCCGGCCAGGACGTTGTTCAGGGTCTTGATCAGGGTCTCTTCGTCCACCGGTTTGGTCAGGTAGTCCTTGGCGCCCTGGCGGGTGCCCCAGACCTTGTCGGTTTCCTGATCCTTGGTGGTGATGATGATCACCGGGATATGGCTGGTCTCGGCATCCTTGGTCAACTGGCGGGTCGCCTGGAAACCGTTGAGGCCGGGCATGACGATGTCCATCAGCACCGCGTCGGGCTTTTCTTCCCGGGCC
>NZ_VYKE01000131.1:0-14821 GCF_032424515.1 Pseudomonas sp. JV245A | reverse complement strand
TCGCAGCCTGCGGCAGCGGCTACAGGGTTGGTTCACAAAATGTCGCAGTAATGCCGTTGCGACGCCCCCTACTCCAACCTATGGTTCGACCGTCGCTGCAAAATCAGCGAACAGGCTTGGCGGCCTGATAGAATCGAGGCGCAATAGCGCCCCACCCACATGCGGGCGCTTTTTTTTTGCGCCCGCATACCTGCGTTATGGCGGGTTGCGTGGGAGAACCTTCGGGTTCGCCGGTTCCTTGATTCCCGGTCCGCCAATCCTGCGCAATCCGCCACCCTGATCTGCTTGGCGGCAGACGGTGACGGTCCTTCGAATCAAGGAGTCGTGACCATGAACTGCTTCTGCAATCTGTTTCTCCATTACCTCCCGTCACAAAAAGCCGGAGGTGCCCGATGACCACTCAATCGCCCCTGACCACCCTCGGTGAAATCCGCTTTTCCCACTGCGGCGAACACTCGCATCCGCTGTTTCGCGTGAATGCCGACGTGCCGATCAGCGATGCCCTGGAACACGCCTCGACCCTGTTGCATCCGGCAAAGCAATTCACCCTGGAGGCGGCCATGGAGCCCCGGTGCGACCGCTATGCTTGGGCGGCACACTACCTGGCAGAGATGGGCAAGGCACTGATGGACGACGTACACGCCACGCTCTCTGCATGACCTGATCGTCCCTGAACCAACGTTGCCTGCGCGGGCAGATCCAGCGATCTGCCCGTACATCGCTTGACGCACTCAGCGACTTGTTTAAGTCCCAGCACGGGACTAGGATCTCGCCATGAGAATTATTGCAGTCAGCCAGTTGAAGGCCTTCTGGGCAAAGCACCCGGACGCAGAACAGCCTCTGCTGGCCTGGGTCGATGAAACAAGGAATGCCGAGTGGTCCAACCCTGCGCAGATCAAGGACCAGTATCGCAACGCGAGCATTCTCAAAAGCCGCAGGGTGGTCTTCAACATCAAGGGCAACGAGTATCGACTGATCGTTGCCGTGGCCTACCGCTTTGGTGCGCTGTACATCAAGTTCGTGGGCACTCACCAGCAGTACGACGCCATTGATGCCGACAGCGTAGACATGGAGCAACCCGCATGAACATCCGCCCTATCCACACCGACCAGGACTACCGCGCCGCGCTGAAAAGCGTCTCGCCCCTGTTCGACAACGAACCGCAGCCCGGAACACCTGAAGGCGATTACTTCGATGTGATGATCACCCTGATCCAGGCGTACGAAGCCAGGCAGTTTCCCCTGGACCTGCCCAACCCGATCGAGGCGATCAAGTTCCGCATGGAGCAATCCGGCTTGTCCGCCGCCGACCTGGCCCCCGCCATCGGCCGCACCAACCGCGTCTACGAAGTGCTCAACGGCAAGCGCGCGCTGACCCTGCCCATGATCTGGAAACTGCACCACCTGTTCGGCATTCCTGCCGAAAGCCTGATCAAGCCGATCAAATCGTCCTGAGCCGTGCTGCCGGGCTTGAGCTTGCCCTTGGGTAAAGGCTCAGCATGCCCCGCAGCCCAACCACACCAAGGACGCTCCATGCTCACCATCGGACAAATGGCCCGCTGCCACGGCCTTACCACCAAGACCCTGCGCCATTACGACAGCATCGGCCTGTTCACCCCGGCCCTCACCGGCCGGGACAACGGCTACCGCTACTACAGCCCGGAACAGATCGTGACCCTGGGGCGCATCGCCTGGCTGCGGCAGTTGGGCATGTCCCTGGAAGACATCCGCACTCTGGCGGACCAGGGCGGCCTGGACAGCGTGCTGCACATGCAGCAGTCACTGCAGGCGCATGCCCGGCAGTTGCAAAGCGAGATCGCCCGCAGCCAGAAAGTACTGGGCCATCTGCAGCGCTACCTGGCCCAGCCGCAGCGCCAACTCCCAGCCGCGCAGACACCACAGAAGGTATTCCTGGCGCCGCAGCGGATCATCGGCATGGCCTGGCAGCAGGACGACCCGGGCACCATCGCCGAGCTCTGGCAACGTTTCGAACCTCGGGAACAGGAGATCCAGCGCCTGGCCGAGCCGGTGGGCACCTATGGCATCTGCCAGCCCCTGGAGGACGGCCAGTGGCGTTATGTGGCCGGCCTGCCGGTCGCCGCCGACGCGCCCCTGGTGCCCGGCATGGTGGAGCTGGAAATCCCTGCCCGCCATTACGCGCGAGTCGAGCATCACGGCAGCGTGGCCACCCTGCCGGAAACCTTTCGCGCCGCCTACAGCGAGTGGTTGCCCGCCGCCGGGCTGATGCCCATCGACGCGGTGGAGTTCGAGTACACCGGCGAGCGCTTTCTGGGGCCCATGCACCCGGACAGCGTGGTGGAACTGTATATCCCGCTGAGCGCCTGAAACGCCCGGTGAAGGGGCCGACCAGCAGGCTACCGCTGGTCTGCCCCGGCCTATCCAGCGTTGTCTGTCAGCAAAAGTACCTCGGATACCGCTATGCTCTGCAGCCATTCCCAGGTTACCGAGCGAAGGCCCGATGAGTTTCCAGGCAGGTGTGTTGAACCAGATATCCGGCATCCGTCATGCGTTTTCGACCCTCGGCGCCGCCCTGCCGGCCAACCTGTTCTTCTGCTCGCAGATCCACAGCGGCGAGGTGGTGCAAGCCAGTACCACGCTGCCCAGCGGAATCATCCGCGGCGACGCGGTACTCACCCATTCCAGCCGGCCCATCGCAGTGGTCACCGCCGATTGCCTGCCGTTGCTGATCAGCAGCGAGGACGGTTCCTGGGTCGCGGCAGTGCACGGCGGCTGGAAAGGCCTGCATGGCGGGATCATCGCCAATGTGCTGCAACACTTCGCCAGCAAGGGCATCACCCCACAGCAATTGCGGGTGGCCATCGGCCCATCGATCAAACCCTGCTGCTATGAAGTCAGCGCCGATTTCATCGACACCCTGTCCGCCACTCAGGACCCGCTGTGGCCGGCCGCACAGGCCCCCTGGAGCCGTGAGCAACCGGCCCCGCTGCTGCCGCCGCAGATTCCGCCACCGCAACCGACCCAGGCCGATTCCCTGTGGTTCGACCTGAGCCGCTATGCCGTGCACTTGCTGCACGCCGCTGGAATCAGTGATGAACAGATCGAAATCAGCGAGCTGTGCACCTACTGCTCGACCCCGACCCTGGCCAGTTATCGTCGACGCGGGCACCGGGGTGAAGCCAAGGCCTTCCAGTACTCGTGGATCGGCCGGACATGAACCTCGAGAGTGCACTACTCCCAACCTCCCTGAGCGACCTGGAAACCCTGGTCCAGATGCGCATCGCGGCGATGCGCGAAAGCCTTGAGCGCCTGGGGCGCTTCGATCCGCAGCGGGCCCGGGAGCGTTTTGCCGCAAGCTTCGCGGCCGAACGCTGCCACTTCATCCTCAGTGACGGACAGCCCGCAGGCTTTATCCAGAGCCAATCACACGGCGATCATCTGCGCCTGCAGCACCTGTACGTCCTACCGCAATTCCAAGGGCGGGGCCTCGGCGCCAAGGCCCTGGAGCAGCTTTTGGAACGCTCCGCCAACGAGCAGCTACCCATCCACCTGGATGCGTTGCGCGGCAGTGACTCGAATCGTTTTTATCGACGCCTGGGTTTTGTTCAGGTGGGTGAAAGTGAATGGGATATTCACTACGTTCGGCCGGCGGATCCACCCCTGGCCTGAACCCGGTTCCGCTCGGCCACCGAGCCCCTGCTGGTTCTTGGCCAGCAACCTGAGCTAACGTTGCCTCCCCCCTCAGGCCCAACCCAAGGAGTGCCCGTGTCTGACAACCTCTATGCCCCGCCCCAGGCGGATCTGGTCGCCCCCTCGCCCGAAGCGGCGCAACAGCCGTTCTACGTGGTGTCCAAGGCCAAGTTCCTGACCCTGTACATCCTCACCTTCGGTATCTACCAGGTGTACTGGGCCTACAAGAACTGGCATCAGTTCAGGCACGCCAGCGGCCAGGAGCTGTGGCCGGTGGCCCGGGCCTTCTTCGCGATCTTCTTCACCCATGCGCTGTACCGCGAAGCCGATGCGACGCTCAAGCGCGACGGCCGCAGCCATGACTGGCGGCCCGGTGAACTGGCAACCCTGTTTGTGGTGGGGGTGATCATCAACAACGTGGTGGACGCGCTGTCGCGCAAGAATATCGGCTACCCGGTGACCGACATTGCCAGCCTGGCGCTGCTGCCGGTACTGGCGTGGATCACCTGGCTCGGCCAGCGCGGCCTGAATGCCGCCGCGAAAGATCCCGAAGGCCGCAGCAACGCCCGTTTCACGCCGCTGAACTATGTGTTCATCGTGCTCGGGGCGGTGCTGCTGGCCCTGGCGTGCATCGGGGTGATGCTGCCGCCGGAGTGAGCCGAAGACTCAGGCGCTGACGTAGACCCAGGCCTGGATGCCCGAGGCCAGGGTCACGCTGACCCGCTTGTAGTCCGAGACTTCATAGCTGTCGGCCGCTGCCAGCTCCTCGGGGGTGATGCAGAACACGGTGCCGGGAATCGGCGCGCTGTCCGCCGCCCCCGGGCGCAGGATCGGGTGGTGGGTCTTGCCGCTGGCCGCCAGCACCTCGGGGTCGGTGATTTCCACCCAGCTCTGTTCGTAGCCAAGCATGGCATCCGCGCTGCCACTCAACTCACGGCCAAAGTTGGCGATCTGCACCGCCTTGTCTTGCAGGGTGCCGTAGGAAAAAAGATAAACCGATGCATCTGTTGCCGAACTCATTCGTCACTTCCTTAACCACGATGATCCGCTTCAGCGGTTGATTTTCAGCCCTTGCCGTTCAGCGTGACGCTCCAGCGCCAGCTCGATCAGGCGGCTCACCAGCTCGCTGTAGCTCATGCCGGTGGCCTGCCAAAGTTTGGGGTACATGCTGATCCGAGTGAAGCCCGGCAGCGAGTTGATTTCGTTGATCAGCACTTCCCCCTCATCGGTGAGAAACACATCGACCCGAGCCAGCCCGGAGCAGCCCAGCACCTGGAATGCCTCGACGGCCAGGGCCCGAATGCGCTCGCTGTGCTCGATGCTGATGTCCGCCGGCACCAGCACCTGGGCCGCCTCCCCGTCGATGTACTTGCTGTCGTAGGAATAGAAACCGTTGCTGACCACGATCTCGCCGCAGCCACTGGCAATGGGCTGGTCGTTGCCCAGCACCGCGCATTCGATTTCCCGCCCACGCACTGCCGACTCCACCAGCACCTTGTGATCGAAGCCCAGGGCCAGTTCCACCGCGGCCTCGTATTCGGCCTCGTTGTCGACCTTGCTCACCCCCACCGATGAACCCTGGTTGGCCGGCTTGACGAACAGCGGCAGGCCGAGTGTTTCCCGGGCCCGGGCAAAACCGTAGCGAGCACGGGTGGCCCGGGTCAGGGTGATGAACGGGGTCACCGCCAGCCCGGCGTCGCGCAGCAGGCGCTTGCTGATGTCCTTGTCCATGCACACCGCCGAACCCAGCACGTCGGAGCCGACAAAGGGCAGGTCGGCCATGCGCAGCAGGCCCTGCAGGCAACCGTCTTCGCCCAGGGTGCCGTGGACGATGGGGAAGATCACATCGACATGCCCCAGCAGTTCCTGGCTGGAGGTTTCCACCAGTTGCTGGCTGGCCTTGCCCGGCACCACCGCCAGTTCGCGGTTGGACTGGTTGAGGGCGATCAGCGCCGGGTTTTCCTGGTTGATCAGGAAGTTCGAGGTGTCGTTGAGGTGCCAGTGCCCCTGTTTGTCGATGCCGATCAGCACCGGCTCGAAACGCGTGCGATCCAGGGCATCGACGATATTGCGCGCCGACTGCAGCGACACTTCGTGTTCGGCCGAACGGCCACCAAAAATAATCCCGACCCGCAACTTGCTCATGACTGCTTCCCGTTGAAAAAATGATTGCTGACGGTTCTTCAATTCAGCTGGGGCTGTAGCGCAAATGGATCAGCGCCACTCGCTCCTGTTCCTTGTTCTTGCGCTCTTCGATGGCGAACGGCACAAAGCCCAGCTTCGGATAGAGCAGCAACCCCGCCACGTTGCTGTTGAAGCACGACAGCGTCACCTCGCTGGCCTGGTGCTTGCTGTGGGCGATGTGGATCATCTGCCCGATCAATTGCGCCGCCAGGCCCGCGCCGCGCACCTCTGGGTCGACGATGACATTGCCGATGGTACAGGTGCCGCCCTTGGCCCAGCGGTAGAAGTTGGCAAAGCCCACTACCTGCCCGTCACGCTCGATTACCGTCGAGTCGCTGCGCTGGGCGATGGAGTCGCGCAGTTGCTCGTGGGTCAGTGGCCAGGTGGCGGCGGGAAAGAAGAAATACAACTCCTGGGGATTGCCCACGAAACGGCAGATCCGCGGAATGTCCGCCTCTGCCACCGGGCGAAAAACAACAGCCATGTTCGGTCTCCTGATACGGGGACGGGTCGTCCTTGTTGGGGGCGGATACTGGCCGGCGCAAGGCACCGGCCGTTCAGCGATTGGCCAGCAGATGCCCGCCGAACAGCACATAGCAACCACCGGCCAGGCGGTCCAGCCAGCGCCGGGCCCGGGCATAGAACCCGGCCACCCGGCTGCTGGCGAAAAACAGCGCCACGCAGCAGTACCAGGACAGCGACAGGCCGGCCATGGTCAGCACCGCCAGCCCCAGCAGCAGAGGTGGCGGGGAGGCCGGCATCGACGTGGCAAAGATGGTGGCCACGAACAGCGCCGACTTGGGATTGGTCATGTTGCCGAGAAAGCCCAGCCGGTAGGCCGAGAACAGGCTGCGCTCAGCATGGACCGCGCCATTGGCGGTTGGATTATCCAGGGCCGGTTTGCGCTTGAACTGCTTGAGCCCCAGGTAGATCAGGTAACAGCCACCGGCAACCTTGAACAACACGAACAGCGCCGGCGCCGCGCTGAACAGCGATTTGATGCCCAAGCCTCCCGCCAGCCCCCAGAGCACGGTGCCGCTGGCCACCCCCAGGGCGGCGAACAGGCCATGGCGCCGCGAACAGCCCGCCGCCAGTTGTGCAGTGGTGAAAAAGTTCGGTCCTGGGGTGATCACCGCCACGCTCCAGAGCAGGGCCAGCGACAACAACGGGGCGAGGTAAACCAGGTGCGAGGTGTACATGGGAACAGATGGCCATGAAGAGGGTCCGGGGGGAACGACGCTACTCCACTCGCGCCTGCCCAGGCAACCGCCGATTGGCCTCGAAACCCGGCTCAGGCAACAAGCCATCGTGCAGCGCCGGAACCCTCCTGCAAGCCGCCCGTCTTCGGGCAGAACCGCTACGGCGTAGAACCGAGGGGCAAGACAGCCAGCGCGCCCCTGAGTTAACGTACGGCCCTTGGTTTCATCCATCAGGACCGTTCCATGGCCAAACCCGCAGCTGTCACCGACTGGGTTCACCGCGCGCCGCCCGCCCGGGGCCTGGAGCGCATCGAGGCGTATTTCGCCGGCCATGGCTATGACATGCACCGCCATGACACCTACGCCATCGGCCGCACCCTGCACGGGGTGCAGAGCTTCCAGTACCGCGGAGGCTGGCGCCACAGCCTGCCCGGCGCCACCATGGTCCTGCACCCCGACGAAGCCCACGACGGCGAGGCCGGCACCCACGACGGCTTTCACTACCGCATGCTGTATGTCGAGCCGGCGCTGATCCAGCAGATCCTCGGCGGCCAGCCGCTGCCCTTCATTACCGGCGGCCTGTCCAACGACCCGCGGCTGTTCGCCGCCACCGAGGCCCTGCTGCGCGGGGTCGAAAGCCCTCTGGACCCGCTGGAACAGGAAGACGCCCTGTTCGACCTGGCCCATGCCCTGAACAGCGTCTCCGGGGTCGCCCAATCGCGGCAGCGCTTCGACTATGTGGCGGCCGAGCGGGCCCGGGAATACATCCACAGTGCCCTGGACCGCACCCTGACCCTGGAGGAACTGGCGGCCCACAGTGGGCGCGACCGCTGGAGCCTGTCCCGGGATTTTCGCCTGCTGTTCGGCACCAGCCCCTACCGCTACCTGAGCATGCGCCGCCTGGACCTGGTCCGCGCGCTGCTGGTGCAGGGCCAGAGCCTGGCCAACGCCGCACTGATCGCCGGCTTCACCGACCAGAGCCACATGACCCGGCAGTTTCGCCAGACCTACGGCCTGCCACCGGCGCGCTGGCTGAAGATGCTCGGCCGCTGAGGCCATACACGATCGTTCAAGAAGCCCTGGCCCCTGGCTGTTTACCCTCAGCGCTCATTCATCACTGAGGTGGACCACACCATGCAAAACCCTGCCCCGCAAGACGCCTACCAGAGCATCAACTTCGCCAGCAAACTCGGCCTGTTCAGCGAACACTGGACCCCCAAGGTGATCGCCGAGATGAACGACTACCAGTTCAAGATCTCCAAGTTGCAGGGCGAATTCGTCTGGCACTCCCACGCCGACACCGATGAAACCTTCATCGTGCTCGACGGCCAGTTGTACATCGACTTCCGTGACGGCCGGGTGGCCATCGGCAGTGGCGAGATGTTCGTGGTGCCCAAGGGCGTCGAGCACAAACCCTGGGCCGAGCAGGAGGTCAAACTGCTGCTGATCGAACCCAAGGGCGTGCTCAACACCGGCGATCAAGGTGGCGAACGCACCGCCCAGAACGACGTCTGGATCTGATCCTCACCGCTGAACCTGCGAGACGGAAAAAGGAATTTCTGCCTCTTGAACACAGTCAGACACAGCAACACGTCATCGATCGACTACCCTTGGCCGACCAATGGTGCGTCAAAAACTGTACGTCAGTGCAAAAAGCACAGGTAGAGTGACGCTCTTATTTTTCTGTGCGATGGCTCTAGTGCAGGGACTACAGCCTGGTCCCAGCTTTCGATGACGCCCATGGCGCGTCCATTACCTGTTGCGACCCCTGATCCCTGAATGCCCAAACCGCACCAAGACACCACCGCCCCCACCCTGCTTCAAGACCTGCGCGCCGGCACCGCGACCTTGCACGTGGCCCTGGAAAAGCGCCTGCCGTTCTTCTCCGAGCATCTCGATGCGGCCTGGTACCGGCGCCTGATCCAGGCCTATTTCGGCTTCTATCAGCCCCTGGAGGCGGCCCTGCATGACAGCGGCCTGATCCCTGCCGGCTACGACCCGGAGCAGCGCCGCAAGACCCCGGCCCTGGCCGGCGACCTGCAGGCCCTGGGCCTGGCCCCGGAGCGCATCGACGCCCTGCCCCGCTGCGACCATCTGCCCGCACTGGCCAGCCCCGGCGCGTGCCTGGGCGCCCTCTATGTACTGGAGGGCGCGACCCTGGGCGGGCAGATCCTGCGCCGGGAAATGGCCCAGCGCCTGGACCTGCACGGGGATAACGGCGGGGCTTTCCTCGACGTGTATGGCGCCGCCACCGGGCGGCGCTGGAAAGACTTTCTCGACTACCTGGGGCGCATGCCCGAGGACGCGAGCGCACGACAACAAGTGGTCAGCGCCGCGCAATCCACATTTGCCTGTTTCGAGCACTGGCTCGACAGCCGCGAGGTGCTGCTATGACCCCACAAGACGCCCAAGCCTTCGAACAACTGCTGGCCAACTGCGCCGATGAGCCAATCCGCTCCCCCGGGGCGATCCAGCCCCATGGCGTGCTGCTGACGCTGTCGGAGCCGGAGCTGCGCATCCAGCAGATCAGCGCCAACGTCGAGGCCCTGCTGGGCCAGCCTGCCGCGCAGGTCCTCGGCCAGCCCCTGGAGCAACTGCTGGGAGACACCGACGGCCAGCGCATCCGCGAGGTGCTGCAACTGCCGCGCTTGTCCGATGCGCCGCCGCTGCACCTGGCCGTCAATGGCACGCGCTTCGAAGGCTTGCTGCATCGCCACCAGGGAGTGCTGATGCTGGAGCTGGAAATCCAGCTCGAACACCTGCAGCCCCAGCACCTGAAAGAGCAGACCGAGAACCTGGGGCGCCTGCTGCGGCGCTTGCAGACGGCCAAGACCCTGAATGAGCTGTACGCCATCAGCGTCAGCGAAATCCAGGCGATGACCGGCTACGACCGGGTGCTGATCTACCGCTTCGAAGAGGAAGGCCACGGCCAGGTGATCGCCGAAGCCACCCGCCCCACCATGGAAGTGTTCAATGGCTTGTTCTTCCCGGCCTCGGACATTCCCCAGCAAGCCCGCGAGCTGTACCGCAGCAACTGGCTGCGGATCATCCCCAACGCCGACTACCAGCCGGTGCCCCTGCTGCCGGCGCTGCGCCCGGACACTCAGCAGGCCCTGGACCTGAGCTTCGCCACCCTGCGCAGCGTGTCGCCGATCCACTGCCAGTACATGAAGAACATGGGCGTGCTGTCTTCCATGAGCATTTCCCTGCTCAAGGGCGACCAGCTCTGGGGCCTGATCAGTTGCGGCAACCGCCAGCCGCTGCTGGTGCCCCACGAGCTGCGCATTGCCTGCCAGACCATCGGCCAGGTGCTGTCGTTACAGATCAGCGCCATGGAAGCCCTGGATATCAGCCGCCAGCGGGAAGAGAAAGTCGCCGCCCTGGCCAGCCTCGACCAGACCATGCGCGACACCCCCGACAGCGTCTTCGACGGCCTGACCCAGGTGCCGCAACTGCTGCTGGACCTGACCCAGGCCGGTGGCGTGGCAATCATCGAAGACAAGCAGCTGCACTGCTTCGGTAACTGCCCGCCCCAGGACGAAATCCGCGCCCTGCACCGCTGGCTGCAAGGCACCGGGCAGGCGGTGTTCGCCAGCCATCACCTGGCCAGCGTCTACCCGCCGGCGGCGAGTTATCAACAAGTGGCCAGCGGGGTCCTGGCCATGACCCTGCCCAAGCCTGTGGATAACGGCGTGCTGTGGTTCCGCCCGGAAGTGAAGGAAAACATCAACTGGAGTGGCAACCCGCAAAAGCCCTTGGACCTGGAAAACTCCGACGCCGGCCTGCGCCTGCGGCCGCGCACCTCGTTCGAGATCTGGAAAGTGGAGATGGCCGGGATCTCCACCAAGTGGAGCCACGGCGACCGCTTCGCCGCCAATGACCTGCGCCGCTCGGCCCTGGAGCACGACCTGGCGCGCCAGGTGCTGCGCGAGCAACAGGCAGTGCGCGCCCGGGACGAACTGGTGGCGGTGGTGTCCCACGACCTGCGCAACCCGATGACCGTGATCTCCATGCTCTGCGGCATGATGCAGAAGGCCTTCAGTTCCGATGGCCCGCATACCTCACGGCGCATTTCCTCGGCCATCGACACCATGCAGCAGGCCGCCAGCCGCATGAACAATCTCCTGGAAGACCTGCTGGACACCTCCAAGATCGAGGCCGGGCGCTACAGCATCGCCCCGCAGCCGCTGGACGTCAGCCAGATATTCGAAGAGGCCTATTCATTGCTGGCGCCACTGGCCCTGGACAAGGCCATCGACATCAGCTTCCACGCCGAACCGGACCTCAGGATCAACGCCGACCCCGAGCGCCTGTTCCAGGTGCTGTCGAACCTGGTGGGCAACGCCATCAAGTTCACCCCCAAACAGGGCAAGGTCGGAGTGGTGGCGATGTCCGACGGCGAGCAGATCGTGTTCAGCGTGCGCGACTCCGGGGAGGGCATTCCCACCGACCAGTTGCCGTTCATTTTCGACCGCTACTGGACCATGAAGGAAGGCAACCCCAACGGCACCGGCCTGGGGCTGTACATCACCCAGGGCATCATCCACGCCCACGGCGGCAAGATCGAAGCCCACAGCGAAGTGGGCAAGGGCAGCGAGTTCCGCTTCAGCGTGCCGCGCGCCAGCCTCTAGACCGCACTCCGGGGCTCCCTGCCGAGCCCCGCCCCCTCATTCAACAGATTGCGCCACCAGCCAGTCGCGAAACAGCTGGCCGCTGGCGGACAGGCGCTTGTGCCGCACATGCACCAGAAAGTCTGCCTGCCCGGTGCGAAACGCCCACTGGCCGACGCGCTGCAACTCGCCCTGGGCCACCAACTCACTGGCCATGAAATCCCAGCCCAGGCCAACCCCCATGCCCTGCTGCACGGCACTGAACATCAGCGTCAATTGGTTGAACCCCATGGCCCCTGGCGGTGCGCTGTAGTCCAGTCCGAAATGCCGGAACCAGTCGCGCCAGTCGATGCAGTTCCAGGCTGAGGCATCCAGCTGGATCAAGGGCAGCTCGGCCAGTTGTGCCAGCGCGTCAATGGCCGGCAACTCCAGGCGCCGGCTGGCGATGGGATAGACCATCTCGGCGAACAACGGCGTGGCGGTCAGGGACGACCAGTGCCCGGCGCCGTAGAGAATGGCGAAGTCGTGCTCGGCCACGCTGGACTCGTCCATGTCGTTGTTGGCGTGGATGCTCACGGTGATGTCCGGGTGTTGTTTGTTGAACGCCAGCAAGCGCGGAAACAACCAGAACTGTGCCACTGCATGGGTGCATTGCACGGTGATGGTGTTGGCGTCGCGCCCGGCCCGCAGACGGCTGACGCTGCGCAGTAACGCTTCCAACTGGGTACTGACCTCAGCAAACAGCGAGGCACCGCTGACGGTGAGTTTCACCCCCCGGGCCTGGCGCTCGAACAGCTCGGTCTTGAGCGACAGCTCCAGGGCACGAATCTGCTTGCTCACTGCACTCTGGGTCAGGCACAGCTCGGTGGCGGCGCGGGTGAAACTGGCGCTGCGTCCCACCGCCTCGAAGGTCACCAGGGTTTCCAATGGTGGTAAATGGCGGGCAAAGCGGCTCATCAGGCATTCCCCAGAAGAATAGATGGGTGCCTATATATCCTTTGTCCGGTCGGTCAGCAATGACTAGGCTGCGCGCTTTGATGAATCGCTGCGAGTGTGTGCATGAAACGCGGAGTTGCTTACGCCGCCCTGGCCGGCGCGGTCTGGGGCCTGGCCATTGTGGTGCCCAGCCTGTTGCCGGAGTTCAGTCCGCTGATGCTCAGCTGTGCCCGCTTCACGCTGTATGGCGCATTCTCCCTGCTCCTGGCTGCGCCTCAGGCCCGGGAGCTGCTGCAACGCCTGACCTGGGGCGATGCCGTACTGTTGGTGAAGCTGGCGCTGACCGGCAACCTGATCTATTTCATGCTCCTGGCCAGCGCCATCCAGTGGGCCGGCGTAGCCAGCACCGCACTGATCGTCGGCTTGCTGCCGCTGACCATCACCCTGGCCGGCCGCGGCGATGCCGATGCCGTGCCCCTGCGCCGGCTGCGCTGGCCGTTGTTGCTGGTGTTCGCCGGCATCTGCTGCATCAACCTCGACACCCTGCTCACCGCCCACAGCGATTCGGTGGAACTGGGCCAGCGCGCCCTGGGCCTGCTCTGCGCCTTCGGCGCCTTGCTGTGCTGGACCTGGTTTGCCACCGACAACGCCCGCTACCTCAAAGGCAGCCGTTTCAACAGCAGCCAGTGGTCGACCCTGTGGGGCATTACCACTGGGCTGATGAGCGCCCTGGTCTGGCTGCTGGCGGACGGGTTCTCATTGCCCGGCACCCGGGCCGAGGCCAGCGAGCAGCGCTGGATGCTGTTCTGGGGCCTGAGCCTGTCCAGCGCGGTGCTCGGCTCCTGGTTCGGCAATCGCATGTGGAATGCCTCGACCCGGCGCCTGCCGCTGACCCTGAGCGGCCAATTGATCGTGTTCGAGACCCTGTTCGCCCTGCTCTATGGCTTCATCTGCCTGCAGCACCTGCCCAGCCTGCTGCAAAGCAGCGCCGCCCTGTTGCTCCTGGCCGGGGTGCTGTGGGCGGTGCGCCGCCACCTGCCACAGGCCCATGGCTGACGCCCTCAGCCCTGGGCCACGGAACAGGCCGGCAAGGCCACTCCAGCCCGGGGCAGGCGCAGCGCCAGCAAGGCCCCGAACAGCGCCAGCAGGGCGCTGGCGGCGGTAGCCATCTCGATGCCATAGGCCTGATTGCCGCCGGCGCTCAAGGTGTTGGCCAGGGACACCAGCAGCGCCAGCCCCAGGGCCCCGCCGATCTGCTGGCTGGTGGAAGCCACGCCCGCAGCCACCCCTTGCTCGGACGCCGCGATACCTTGCCCGGCCGAGACCCACATCGAGGTCCAGGTCATGCCCTGGCCGATGCTCATGATCACGATCCCCGGCAGCAGGCCGACAAAGCCGCTACTGCCCGGCAGGGCCAGGTACATCAGGCCGATGCCCAGCGCCCCGAGCAGCAAGCCGCTGACCAGGGTCGCCCGCAAGCCTACGCGCAGCAGGGCCCGCTCCGCGACCCAGATCCCGGCCGTGCACAGCAGGGTCGAGGGCAGGAACGCCAGTCCGCTCTGCAACACACTGAACTGATAGACCTGCTGGAAATACAGGCTGAGGAAGTAGTACTGCACGCCGAAGCTGCTCATGAACAGCGCGGTAATCACCATGGCCATGCGCAGTTGTGGATAACCCAGCAGGCGCAGGGGCATCAGCGGGTCGGCGCTACGCTGTTCAAGGCGCACGAACAACCCGAGCAGGGCCAGGGACAACGCCAGGCAGCCCAGGGTCGCCGGGGCGCTCCAGCCCCACTCCGGGCCCTGGACGATGGAAAACACCAGCAGGGTGCCACCCAGGGTCACGGTCAGCGCGCCGCGCAAGTCGAACTGACGGCCGCGCTGGCGCGCAGGGTCGGCGGGTATCCAGTGCCGGGCCAGCAACGCACAGGCCCCAGCCAGGGGCACGTTGACCAGGAACACCGCCTCCCAGCCCCAGTACTGGGTCAGCACCCCGCCCAGCAGCGCCCCCAGGGCCAGCCCCGCCGCCGAGGCCGCGCTCCACACCGCAAAGGCCCGGTTGCGCGCCGGCCCCTCGGCGTACCAGGTGTTGATCAGGGCCAGGGTCGCGGGGAACAGCATCGCCCCGCCCACGCCCTGCACCGCCCGGGCCAGCACCAGCAGCAGCGCGCTGCCGCCCAGGCCGCCGGCCAGCGAGGCCAGGGCGTACAAGGACTGGCCGA
>NZ_VYKE01000130.1:0-14916 GCF_032424515.1 Pseudomonas sp. JV245A | reverse complement strand
GCCGCCTGGTACGCGACAACGTCGCCCTGGGCCAGCTGGAAATGCGCGTGCCCAAGCGCCCCGCCGGCGAAGTCTCGCTGGACGTGCGCTTCACCTACGACATCAACGGCCTTCTGGAAGCCCAGGTGAGCATCCCGCTGACCGGGGAAAGCCATTCCCTGGTGATCGAAAACAACCCCGGCGTGCTGACTCCGGAAGAAATCCAGGAGCGCCTCAAGGCCCTGGCGCAATTGAAGATTCACCCCCGCGACCAGCAGGTCAACACGCTGCTCAGCGCCCGACTGGAACGCCTGTATCAGGAGAGCCTGGGGGAGTTGCGCGAACAGATCGGCTATTGGGCCGGGCAATTCCAGCAAGTGCTGGAAACCCAGGACGAGCGCAAGATCCGCGAAGTGCGCAGCCAGCTCAGTGAACAACTGCAACACCTGGAAAACGGCCACTGGCACTGAGGAGCGGCAACATGGATTGCTGGTCCCTGCTGGAGTTGCCCGAGGACGCCGACGAACGCAGCATCAAGCGCAGCTATGCCCGGCAGTTGAAGATCACCCGTCCGGACGAGGATGCCGAAGGCTTCCAGCGCCTGCGTGAAGCCTATGAGCAGGCGCTGCAACTGGCCCGCTGGCGGGAAGAGATCGCGGATGAAGTCGCGGTGATCCAGACCGCCTCCACTAAGGCACCGCCCCCGGACAACCTGCAGGCCTGGTCGGGCCTGATAGAGATGGACGCGGCCGCCCCGCGGCCAACGCCGAGGGGCCCTTCCCAGGCCCAGCAATGGGCCAGCCTGCTTGAAGACGTCCCCCTGTCCGTCGAACCGCTGGCGGACTGGGTCCCGCCCGCCCCGCAGGATCCCGCCCCCCTACCCGCTCCAGCCACTAGCGCATTGCCGCTGCTCAAGGGGCTGAGCGTCGAGAACCTGCCAGAGCGCTGGCAACAGGCTCGGCAGGAGGGTTGCGAGAACGATTTCCTGCAGCGCCTGCTGGTGGCGTGCTGCGCCCACCCCGAGCAATACGCCGCGATCATCGGCTGGGCCGCCGAGCATCTGGACTGGCTGACACCCTGGCAACAACCGCCCATGGAGGCCTGGCAAGAGGCATTCCTGGTCAAGACGCTATTGCAGGAATACCGCCGGACGCTGGAAGCGTTGCTGCAAGCCGGCCAGGAGCGGGCCTTCCTCGAACGCCTGACGAGCTACTGCGCACAACCCTGGCTGCGGATCTTCGATCATCGCCAGAACTGGCAGCATGAAATGCTGCAGTTACTGCAGCAGCAAGCCTGGCAGGTACCCTTGTTCGATCGGGTATGCCAGTTGTTCGGCTGGGACGAAAGCCGTGGCAACACCCCTGAACCGGCGTGGCTCTGGCAGTCGCTGATCGAGCGCTGCCAGCAGGAGGCCTTCTATCAAAAGCTGCTGGCCAACGCCGGGGAACCCGGCGAAGCGACGCCGGACGTTGCCGCGGCTCGCCTGCTGCTGAACCCCATGCCCCGACGTCGCCAGGTCGCCCTGACCCGGCACTTCGAAGACGAACATTGGCAGGCCTGCATGGAGCTGTCGCAGACCCTGGCCTCGCGTTTCCCGGCGCTGCTGGAGCGGCTGCCTCGCAGCGATGTGTTTTTCTGGCAGAACCTGATGCCGCGTCCGCAGGGCGTGGACAGCTGGATCAGGTCAGGGGTCGCCATAGGGTTGGCCCTGAGCCTGTACTTCATGAACAAGCCTCAACACAGCAAAGAACTTGCAGTGATGATGGGGCTGTTCTGTGGGGGTGTCCTGGCGATTTTCGGGCTGATCCTGCTCAACACCTGGGCCCCTGCGATCGCCCGCCTGCTGGCCATCGACCTGTGGTTGAGCGAGCGCCTGGTGCCCAAGCGCCTGAATCCGCACCAGCACTGGCTGGTGCTGCGCCACGGGGTGCCGCAAGCGGTCATGCTGGGCCTGTTCGGCTATTGGCTGGGGGCCCTGGGGATACTGGCCTACCTGGGCTTTGTGCTGATCGGCCTGCTGCATTCGCGGCGCATCGGCCAGCCGGACCCGGATTTCTGTGCCCGCAGCCCCTGGCTGGGCGCCTTGCACTGGAATCACTTCAGCCCCTGGCAGCCGATCTATCTGGTCGTCATGATCGTGGTCATCCGGGTCTGTCAGCTCCATGCCCCGGAGTTTCCCTGGACGCGCCTCATGCCTGGTTGAACCCTGCGCGGCCGGGGCAATGGATATTTTTTCACTCCCGGCTGTTTCTCCGCTCGGTGCTGTTTCAGTATGTCTTGCCCCCCTTCGAAGGGGTTCACGCTGAAAAGGATCTGAGCATGTTCAAATTCGCAGGAATGACCCTGGCGCTGACCGCTGCTGCCCTGAGCGCGACGGCACAGGCCGATGTCGAAGTCGATCTGGGCAGCCCCCAGCGCGTCACCCAACTCTTCGCCTACCCCAACAACTGCAACGTGATCTGCTATCGCAACTGGACCCTGGAGGAGACGGTGGCTCACTACCTGACCCAGAGCGTGCAGCGTGACGGCTACAGCGCTGCAAAAGTCAGTGTCAAGACCACCGGCGACAAGGTCCTGGCCTCCATCAGCGGTGTGCCGGACGGCTACGACAAGCCCCTGAGTGCCCTGCTGGATGCCGGCGACCTGGCCTACAAGGGCGCCAGCCAGCTCAATGCCGATGGCAAATGGGCCTACAGCTGGTACCTGTTCCTGCCCCTGGGCATGGCCCTGGAAAACCGCAAGAGCGTCGAGCTGCTGCACTTCCCGCCGGACTATTCATTGACCCAGGCCCAGGACTATCTGGAGTCGGCCACCACCGACCGCTGGGCAACCCTGTTGACGGCCAACGGCATCGCCGCCGAGCAGACCCCGGCCTACCAGACCATCGTCGACATCGCGCCGATTGCCGCGCCATCGAGTGCCGGCAAGGACCTGGAGGGGGTCTACAGCTACTTCAACAGCTACCAGACCAGCATGGTCAAGCAGGTCAGCCAGAGTACCAGCGGCGCGGCCCTGCCGATGGTGGCCTTCGGCGCACCGGTGCGCAATTGGCTCAAGCAGCAGTACGGGGTCACGGTGAATGTGCTGGGCCTGGCACAGATCAGCCCCAGCGAGGGGGTCAAGGTGCCGGTGCTGGGCTCCAACCACCCGAGCTATATCTGGTACGCGGCAGACCCGGCGAACTACGACGATGACCAGGCCAAGGCCGATGCCGCGGGGTTGAAAGTGATGGGCCAGGACCTGAGCGCGGCCTGCTGGCAGGCCGGCATGGGCAGCAAGCCGGGGACGGACCCGAGCACCCTGCTCGGCAGTTGCACCCAGACCTGGCAGGTGACGCAGAAAGTGCAGACCTGCGAGCTGTTCTACACCTCGGTGCGCAAGCTGAGCGAGCAGCAAGCCGCGGCCAAATGCACCAGTGCACCGGTCAAGACCCAGCTCAACCAGCTCAAGGCCCCGGCACCGGCGCCAAGCACCGAGGTACCGCACCTCTGAGCCGGCCGCTAAACCTGTAGCCGCTGCCGCAGGCTGCGATCGACCCGCAGGGTCGCGGTGCTCTGACAGAGCCCGCAAGCCTGCGCCCTATCGCCGCCTGCGGCCAGCGACGATCAGACCGCGCCCACCGGACGCAGCCGATACTGCGGCGGCAACTGCTCGAAGCCGCTGATGGTGGCGTTCAGGCTCTTCCAGCGACCGTCCTTGATGCCGTAGATGCAACCGTGGATCGACAGGCTCTGCCCGCGATGC
Source organism: Pseudomonas sp. JV245A (assembly GCF_032424515.1). Lineage (NCBI taxonomy): Bacteria > Pseudomonadati > Pseudomonadota > Gammaproteobacteria > Pseudomonadales > Pseudomonadaceae > Pseudomonas > Pseudomonas sp. JV245A. The sequence continues at coordinate 11,193 of NZ_VYKE01000130.1, read as the reverse complement.
CAGGCGTTCTGCACGATGCTGGTATGGCCGACGTTGGCCACCTGCTGGATCACGTTCAGTTCGCACAGACGGTCGACCCGCTCTTCTTCCGTGGGCAACTGCCCCAGCGCTTCACGGTGCTCGTAGTACAGGTCGCGGATCGAACGCAGCCAGCCGTCGATCAGGCCCAGCTGGCGATCCTGCATAGAGGCGCGCACGCCGCCACAGCCGTAGTGGCCGGTAACCAGGATGTGCTTGACCTTGAGTACATCCACCGCGTACTGGATCACCGACAGGCAATTGAGGTCGGTGTGCAGTACCACGTTGGCCACGTTGCGGTGCACGAACAGATCGCCCGGCAGCATGCCGACGATCTCGTTGGCCGGCACCCGCGCGTCCGAACAGCCGATCCACAGGTATTCCGGGGTCTGCTGGCGAGCCAGTTTGGAGAAGAAGTCCGGATCTTCCTGCTTGATCGCTTCGGCCCAACGCTCGTTGTTATCAATCAGATCTTGTAGTTCGTTCATGCTGTGAAGCCTCAAGAATGATGCGCTGCTTTGACAGACGGCCGCCCGTCGAGGTCACGCCTATTGCTACAGATACCGGCCATCCCTTGCGGGGGAATCTTCAGGGGCGTGCAAGGGTCCACCCTTTATCCAGTCCCGAAGTATGAGTAATCGCCATGAACGAATCACGACGCCCCTACAACGCCCCCCAGCCCGAACCCATCGACGACGATCAGGACCGCATGGGCTCCATGGAGGAGCTGCATTTCGATGACGACGAACCCGCCGCCCGCGCCAGCAACCGCGTCACGGACGACGGTGCAAGCGATGATGACCTGAGCCCGGAAACCCTGATCCGCGAAGACGGCGCCCGCTCCGCCCATGAGGCCGGTGCCGACAAACCGGCCGACTGGGACCTGAGTATTGTCGAAGAAGAGAACATTGGTGGCGGCAATGGCCTGGATGAAGCCGAACTGGCCCGCCGCGACCCGCTGGACGGCAAGCCCTGAGCCCTGCACCGCATTCAATGACGCGCTCTCCCGCAGGAGCCGGCTTGCCGGCGAAGAGGCCCTCAAGCCGTACATCGCCCCGAATGGCGCCTTCGCTGGCAAGCCAGATCCTACAGCGGCCCGCGTGCAGTTAAAGGCTCAGTCGACCAGCGTGCAGGCCATGACCAGGGCGTCTTCGCGACCGCCTACCGCCGGGTAGTAGTCGCGGCGGCGCCCCACTTCATTGAAGCCATAACGCTCGTATAACCGATAGGCGGTCTGGTTGCTGGAGCGCACTTCCAGGAAACACTCCCGGGCGTCCTTCTGGTAGGCGCGCTTCATCAGCTCTTCCAGCAACCGCAGGCCCAGGCCGCGGCCCTGGCTTTCCGGCTTGACGGTGATGTTCAGCAGATGCGCTTCGTCGATGATCACCTGGATCACCCCGTGGCCCACTTGCTGGCTGCCTTCGAACATCAGCCAGACCTCGTAGGACTTGAAGGCATCCATGAAAATGCCCCGGGTCCAGGGGTGGCTGAACGCCGCATATTCGATTTTCAGGATGCTATCCAGGTCCGCTTCGGTGGCCAGGCGGAAGGTCAACGCGTCACTCATTGGTCATTTTGCTCATCAGTGCTTTTCCAGCGCGTCATCAAGCGACGCATGGCTTGCCAGACATCAGCCTTACGCTGTGGCTCTTCCATCAATAGTTCCAGGCCAGGCAGGGCCCAGGCCGAACCCAGGCCTTCGACCTGGAGTTCGCGGTTGTAGGATTCGGCATTCGCCTCGCCGGCAAATCGCACCGCCGGCAGGCCGATCAGCCACAGGCAGACACAGGGTTCCTGCTCGATCCGCACGCCGACAAAGGCCTGGACGAAATCCCGCGCAGCCTCGGGGCCCTGGTCCAGGTTGCCCCGGGTCAGCATCGGCCAGCGCACCGGCTCGGCGAGGATCTGCGGGCTGTCCGGCAGGCCGGCGGCGCGCAGCATGTCCTTGAGCAACAGGTAGGCCGGGTCGCGGCTCTGGAAGGCTTCGCCTGTGGGTAACTCCACCAGCAGCAGGCAACGGCCGGCCCGCAGCAACTGCAGGGCAAAACGCGGCGGCGGTACCACCGGGGCCTTGACCACCGGGGCCGGGGCCTCTTCGCCCTCGGTCGGCGCCTTGCTGGCTGGGCGCGCAGGGGCGGTGGAGGGGCGCGGCACCTCGATCTTCGGCCGTTCGACGTTCCTTGCCGCCGGCGCCGCGGGGGCCTTGGCCTCGACCACAGGGGCAGGCGGCGCCTCCACCTCCGGTTCCGGCAGGGCCAGCAACTCGGGGCGCGAAGGGGCGGCAAAGGGCAATTCGCTGCGCGGCAGCCAACTGACCACCTGCATGGCGGACAGATAAGCGCGACGACGGGACTCGATAAGCAAAGGTCGGCCACTTGTGGATAACTGAGGAGGGGGATTCTACCGTCCTTCGCCGAAGATCGCCCGCAGTTGATTGCGCACAAAAGCGACTGTCCGTCTCATACCTGGACCTGGGGGTGAATCGTCAGCCCCCTGATGCAGTACAATCGCCGCTTTTCATTGCCAACCAGCCGGCCATTCCGATGATCGAACCCAAGCGCGTCTTGCGCGCCCTCGCCGAACACTGGGCACTTCTGGAGCCGCTGTGCGAGCACTTCGACCAAGGCACCCTGAGTCTTGCCGAACTGCGTTCACAGCTGTCTGCCCAACAACTGGACAGCACGCCCCAGGACATCACCCACCTGCTGGACGTATGGATACGCCTGGACATCCTGGTCCCGGTGGCGAAAAGCCCGAACCGTTTCGAGCTCAATGCGCAGATCCACGACTTCCTCGCTTACCTGCGCCGTGAACACCGCCTGGGCCTGTGCCTGGAAATCGAAGCCTACCTGCGCCACCTCGAGCGCCTGGCCGGTTACATCCAGGACGCCTTCGACGTGCGCGACGGCAACGACCTGGCGCGCCAGCTGCGGCTGCTGGACATGCGCGTGCGCGATGTCCTGAAGAAGCTCGCCAACGACGAACAGGCCCTGGTGGCCGTGGCCGAGCGGGCCAAGACCAGCGACCGGCAGATCCCCCTGCGCCAGCGTTATGCCGAGGTGCTGGCCACCTGGGACGAATACGTCGAACCGATGATCCAACTGGTGAACGCCGACGGCGCCTTCGAACAGGGCGTGCGCAAGGTGGAGAACGTCCTGCTGCGCATGCTCACCGAACAGCAGCGCCTGGGCCACCTGGTGGACGACGACATGCTGCTGCGCACCCACGCGCGGATCCTGGAAATGCAGACCAGCGCCCAGCTGACCCTGCGCCATGCCCGGGAACTGCTGCTGCCGCTGCGTGAGGAGGCGCGCCGTCATAACGCCGTGACCCGCGGCGCGGCCCTGGCCCTGTCGGCCATCCGCCGCAAGGGCATCGACGCCGTGCCCCAGGCCGCCATGCCGATGTTCACCCGTCCGCAAAGCACCTTCCTCGGCAGCTCCGGCCAGGTGGAAGCCTATGTCTACGCCCTGGCCCGCTTCGAACCCAAGCCCGCGCGCTTCCCCAAGGCCCACAAGACCCACAAGGGCGTGGCCCCCAAGGCACCGCGTACGGTCCGGGAAATGCTCGAGCGCTGCGAAGACGCCCTGCCGATGCCGGACCTGATGAGCTGGCTGCTGGACCAGGAGCCCGATGGCGCCACCGACGAACTGCTGTACTGGTTCTCGCGCCTGTCCCGGGAAAAACGCTTCAAGCGCGAGCGCCTCGAACGTCGCGACTACCACACCCAGGAGCACCAGGTCAGCCTGCGCTCCTTCGCCCTGCTCTCGGCCCGCGATGACGCCGCCGAGCATTCTGCGAGCAACGCCAATGCATCTTGATCTTTCCGAACTGTCCCAGCTGGCGCCGATCTTCCGCGAGCTGTTCAAGGGTTACCACGTCAGCCGCCGCGACCCGGAGCTGTACGCCCAACTGTCGAACTTCCAGGACCAGTACCGCACCCTGTTCAAGGCCCTGGGCTTCGAGCTGGTGTGCGATACCCGCGGCTTCTACTACTTCGTGCCGGACAACGCCGCCGCCCAGGTGAACAAGACCGCCCAGCGCCTGGCGCTGTTCACCTTCATCCTGGTGGAGCACCTGGCCGACCAGGGCCGCGACCCGATCGCCGTGCTCGACGGCGGCAGCCTGGGCCGCGACGAACTGCCGTCGCTGCTGGAAAAATACCGCGACCTGTTCATCCAGGCCGAAGTGCAGACCCAGGAAGAGCTGGAAGAAAAGATCATGCGCCGCATGACCCAGCTGGGTTTTGCCGCCGAGGAGCCGGGGATCTACCGCTTCCTGCCGCCGATGCACCGCTTCCTCGATGTCTGCCTGTCGGTGCAGCAGGACCGCGACCTGGCCGCCAGCCTGCACAGCGTGCTGCCGTTGCCGACCCCGGTGCTGGTGGACAACGACAGCGACGAGAAACTGCTGCAGACCGATGACCCGCTGGACCTGAGCGAATTCGACGAGTCCGAAGAAAGTGAAGAAGACGCGCTGGCCCGAGCCATCGCCGAAGAACAGGAGCTCGACGCATGAGCAAGGAACGCTACGGCATCCGCCGCTTCGCCCTACTGAACACCGCCGGCTACAGCCTCGGCCTGTTCCCCCTGGAAGAGCCGCTGTCGGTGTACGGGGCCAACAACCTGGGCAAGTCGGCATCCATCAACGCCCTGCAATTCCCGATTCTGGCGCGCATGTCGGACATGAGCTTCGGCAAGTACAGCCTGGAGCAATCCCGGCGCTTCTACTTCGCTTCCGACACCAGCTACATCCTGGTGGAGGTCTCGCTACCCCACGGCCCCCATGTGATCGGCGTGGTCGGGCGCGGCCCGGGCGGCGGTTTCGGCCACCAGTTCTTCGCCTACGCCGGCCAGCTGGACCTGGCGCATTACCAGAAGGACGACACCTGCCTGCGGCAGAAAGAGCTGTTCACCAACCTGGAGCGCCAGGGCCTCAAGGCCTATGAGCTCAAGCCCGATGAACTGCGGCGCCTGCTGGTGGGCGGCCACACCTCGATCCCCCTGGACCTGACCCTGATCCCGCTGCGCTCCACCAGCGAGCAGAGCCTGAAGACCTTCCGCGCGTTGTTCATCAACCTGCTGCACATGCGCGAAATCACCGCGGCCAAGCTCAAGCAGCTGTTCCTCGACGCCTTCGAGCACAGCCTGCGCTCCGGCAGCGTCGACTACATCGCCGCGTGCGACGAAGCTTTCCGCGACGTACGACGCATGGAGCAGGACTACAACTCCCTGGTGGCCGCCGGCCCCCTGGTGGAGGCCCTGGCCAACGGCGTGAAGCAGCGGGACATTCTGCGGGGCAAACTGCATCGCCTGTCACCGTTGCTGGACTCGCTGCTGGGCACCTGGTCGGACTACGCCGGCGCCCGCAAGGAAGAGCTGACCATCCAGGCCGAGCACTACCGCAACGAGCAGGACGCGCTGCAAAACGACCAACGCAGCAGCACCCAGGAAATGATGCGCCTGGAACGGGAAATCACCGGCACCCAGCGCTGGCTCGGCGAACTGTCGGTGCTCAAGCACCGCTTCGCCCTGGTGGATGACGTCAAGGTCCTGGAACAGCAACTGCTGGCGGCCAAGGATGCCCACGATGAACTGGCCGGCGCCCTGGCCCAGTCGCGGCAGTTCTCCGCCGAAGACCTGGAAGAGCGCCTCCGGGACCTGGAAAAACGTCTGAAGTCGGTCAAGCAGCAACTCGATCACGCTGACAACAACAGCTATGCCCGCCTGCGCGAGGAGTTCTCCCAGCAGGACGTGGAGCGCCTGATGCGCCTGTTCAACAGCGCGCTGTTCAGCCTGCCCCTGGGCGAGCACGGCATCGCCCTGGACGACAACGGCGAGTGGGTGAAGTCGGTGGAGCTGATCCTCGATGGCTTCAAGGGCGAGCGTTTCGAAGTGCCGGGGCTGTCCATCGACATCTCCCACATCGAGCCGCCAGCCCTGCAGGCCCTGGCTGACCGCGCCGCCCTGCGGGATCAGAAAGAGCGCCTGGAAAAAGAGCTCAAGCAGCTCAAGACCCAAGCTGCCGTGGCTGCAGACCGCGCCGCGAGCAAGACCCAGACCGAAGCCCTGTACCAGCAGGTACTGGATGCGCAGAAGGCCCTGGAAGACTTCCGCCGTGCCCAGACCCTGAGCGCCGAGGAAGGTGAGAAGCTGGAACAGCTGGCGCAGATGGAAGCGGCCCAGGACGAACTCAAGCGCTCCAGTGACGCCTTCACCGAACGCGTCCAGCAACTGTCGGCCAAGCTGCAACTGGTGGGCCGGCAGATTGCCGACATGGAAGCCAAGCAGCGCACCCTCGACGACGCCCTGCGTCGCCGTCAGTTGCTGCCGGCGGACCTGCCGTTCGGCACGCCGTTCATGGACCCGGTGGACGACTCCATGGACAACCTGCTGCCATTGCTCAACGACTACCAGGACAGCTGGCAGGGCTTGCAGCGGGTCGACGGGCAGATCGAGGCGCTGTATGCCCAGGTGCGCCTCAAGGGCGTGGCCAAGTTCGACAGTGAGGATGACGTAGAGCGGCGCCTGCAGCTGCTGATCAACGCCTATGCCCACCGCACCGACGAAGCCCTGACCCTGGGCAAGGCGCGCCGCGCCGCGGTCACCGATATCGCCCGGACCCTGCGCAATATCCGCAGCGACTACGACAGCCTGGAACACCAACTGGCGCTGTTCAACCGCGAGATCAACAAGCGCCAGGTGTCCAACCTGCAGAGCTTCCGCATCGTCCTGGCGCCGAACAAGGAAGCCCTCAAGCACATCGACCAGATCATCCACAGCGCCGGGCAATACGAAGAAGGCGAGACCCTGTCGGTGTTCGACCTGAGCCAGAGCGCCGAGCAGGACAACAAGAACGAAGAAGCCAAGGAGTACCTGGCGCGGCTGGTGGCGGCCAACCACAACCAGCTGGGCCTCAAGGACCTGTTCGAACTGGCGTTCGAGATCACCAAGGTCAACGGCCAGCCGGTCATCCACACCGACATCGATGGCGCGGCGTCCAACGGCACCACCATGACCATCAAGGCGCTGACCAACATGTACCTGTTGCTGCACTTGATGGACCGCGACCAGGCCGGGCGCATCCGCCTGCCTTACTACCTCGACGAGGCGGCGGACATCGACGAGCGCAACCAGGCGGCGCTGCTGGAAACCAGCCTGCAATTGGGCTTCGTGCCAATCCTGGCCAGTGTGAAGCCCCAGGTTTCGGCCCAGGTGGCCATCGACCTGGAAGGTGGCAGCGGACCGAACGGCATCTACATCGACGAGGCCGACTGGAAGTTCATCCGTCGTCACGATCAGGTCAAGGCCGTGCTGAACGCAGAGCCGGAAGCAGAAGCGGAGCTGGACGAAGTCTGATTTCGTAACGCTGCAACGAAAAAGGCCGCGCTCTTCCGAGCGCGGCCTTTTTTATGGGAAAGCTGTTGTAGGAGCTGGCTTGCCAGCGAAGGCGTCCTCTGGCGCGACGCAGGGCTGAGGGCCTCTTCGCCGGCAAGCCGGCTCCTACAAGAAGGTTATTTGCCCAGGGGGATCTTCGGTGCCCAGGTCAGCCATTCCTCTTCGAACTTGTCGAACAGCGGGAAGGTCTGCTGAGGCCGCGCCGGGTTGCCCATGCGCTCGCCATCCGGCGTCGCGAAGGCAATCCCCCCCTGGATCAGGGTCTCCAGGGATTCGGTACGCACCGTCGCCCCTTTGAACAGGCCGAAGTCGACACCAAATCCACTGCTGTTCCAGAAGCGCGTACCACTGCGAACCAGCGGTGCGTACTTGGGTTCGATGAGGATGTGGATCAGTACCCGATCGGCCGTCTGGCCCAGCTCGTAACCGGTCACCTTGCCCACCGCCACTTCGCGGTAGGTTACCGGCACTCCGACTTTCAGCGAGCCACGCCGAGCAGCGCTCAACACCAGGATCAGGCCGGCTTCCTGAACGCTGGCTTCCGGCGGTTGCGGCAAGGCGACAAAACTGGTCTGCACGCCCTGGCTCTTCGTCGCAGGCTGGACCTCGATGTATTGGCCGGTGACCAGGGTTTCCAGGTTCGAGGTCTTCATCAGGCCCAACTCCGGCTTGACCACCCAGAACTGGCTGCCGACCCGGGCGATGCGCTCGGGCACTTCGGTGATCCGCGCCTTGAGCATGACCGATTGCATGTCGGCGCTGAGGGTCACTTCTTCCAGCTTGCCCACGTCCAGGCCCTTGAAGCGTACAGGCGTGCCGGCCCGCAAGCCGTCGGCGCGATCAACCTTGATGCTCACCAGGGTGCCGCGCTGCGCCGCCTCCTCCTGGTTGGCGAACAGGCGGAAACGTGGAATACGCTTTTTCAGCGGCACGTTGGGCAGCGGGGTCTCGAAGGCGATGCCACCCGCCATCAGGCTTTGCAGCGACTCGCTCTTGATCTGGATACCGCCGGTCAGGCCCCCGGTCAGGGTGATGCCACTGACGTTCCAGAAGCGCGTCGAACCGTTGACCAGGCCTTCATATTCCTTCTCGATGTGGACGCCGATCACCAGTTGCTTGCGGGTGTGGGAGAACTGGTAGCTCTGCACCGACCCGACCTTGACCTGTTTATAGAGAATCGGGCTGCCGACATCCAGGGACCCCAGGTTGTCGGTGAACAGCACCATGTGCAGGCCGGGGGCACGCAGGTCCAGCGGCGGGGCCTTGGCCCGGGCCTCGAACTCGCGCTGGGGCGCGGCGCCCTTGTCGCCGGGACGGATAGCGATGTAGTTACCCTTGACCAGGGCCTCAAGACCGGTGATGCCGGCCAGGGAGATCGAAGGCTTGACGGTCCAGAACTGGGTGCCCTGGACCAGGTAATCCTCGGCCAGGGGATCGAGAGTCAGCTCGGCGGTGGCGCTGCTCAGGTCGGAGTCGACCTTCAGGGCCTTCAGGCTACCCACCTGGATGCCCTTGTACATCACCGGGGTGCGCCCGGCCTGCAGGCCTTCGAAATCGGTGAGCTTGACCTTGACTCGGATCCCGGCCTGGGCGGCGTCGAAGTCCTCATACAGACGGAACGGCAGGCTTGGGTCGGTGGGCGGGCTGTCCTTGCGATTCTCCGGCGTGGCAAAGGCGATCCCCCCGGCGACGATGCTGGACAGGGACTCGCTGCGTACTTTTACCCCCGACAGGTTGGCGTCGATGCTGATGCCGCTAGCGTTCCAGAAACGTGTGTGTTTGCGCACCAGATTGGCATAGGTGGGCTCGATATAGACCTTGAGCTCTACCGTGTTCTGGTCTTCGGAGAGCAGGAAGCTCTTGATCTGGCCAACCTGGATCTGCTTGTAGAACACCGGGCTGCCACGGTTCAGCGACCCCAGGCGCTCGGCCTTGATGGTCAGGTGCAGGCCCGGTTTGGCATCAGATAAAGGAGGCTCTTCGGCCAGGGCCTTGAACTTGCGACTCGGCTCGCCATCCCCGGGGCTGACGGCGATGTAGTTGCCCGAGACCAGGGTTTCCAGGCCGGTGATCCCGGCCAGGCTGACACTGGGTTTGACCAGCCAGAAGCGGGTGTTGGTCTTCAGGTACTGTTCGACGTCCTTGTTCATCTCGACCGTGGCAATCACTCCCTTGGAGTTGCCCTCATCGTCCAGAGCCAGGGTCTTGACCTTACCTACGGGCATGCCCTTGTAGACCACTTCAGTCTTGTTGGCCTGGATCCCCTCGCCGCTTTCAAAGCGCAACTGGATCTCGATACCGGTCTGGCTGTAGGCACGCCAGCCCAGCCAGCCGCCGATGATCAGGGCAATCAGGGGCAATACCCAGATAGCCGACCAGTTGGAGGCCGGGCGGGTTTTGGCGGTAGGCAAATCACTCATGGTCGTCGTCCGACTCCGTGTTATCCCAGATCAGTCGGGGATCGAAAGTTACTGCAGCCAGCATGGTCAGAATCACCACGCTGGCAAAGGCGACCGCACCGAGATTGGCCTCGATGCTGGCCAGCCGGCCAAAGTTGACCACCGCCACCAGGATGGCGATGACAAAGATATCCAGCATCGACCAGCGGCCGATGAACTCGATAAAGCGGTACATGATGATCCGCTGTCGGGCCGAGAGCGGCTGGTGACGTTGCACCGAAAACAACAACAGGGCGATGCCCACCAGCTTGAAGGTGGGCACCAGGATACTGGCGACGAACACCACCGCAGCGATGGGAAACATGCCGTGCTGCACCAGCTGGATGACCCCGGACATGATGGTGCTGGGGTCACCCTGGCCCAGGGAACTGACGGTCATGATCGGCAGCACGTTGGCCGGGATGTAGAGGATCGCGGCGGTGAGCAGCAACGCCCAGGTGCGCAGTATGCTATTGGGGCGGCGAGGATGAACCATGGCCCCGCAGCGAGTGCAGGTCTGCTCTTCGCTGTCAGCCTCCTGCCGATTCAACTCGTGGCATTCAGTACAGATCAGAATGCCTGCCTCAATCGCCCGCATGTATGTCCTCTCCCGATAACGCTTGCCAGATCTGGTGAGGCGACATCACCACCTCCAGCCAGACCTGCACCAACAACAGACTGATAAAACACACCAGGCCCAGGCCCACGGTAATGGATGCCATGTCGGCCAACTTGACGATGGCCACCAGCACCCCCATCAGGTAGACCTCGAGCATGCCCCAGTCGCGCAGATGGTGATAAATGCGATAGAGCAGCAGGCCGTAACTGCGGCCGATGTCCCAACGAATACTCAGCAGGACTAAAAGCTGGCAAATCAACTTGAGCAGGGGAATGCCCATACTGCACAGGAACACCACCACCGCCACGCCTTCCATACCGGTGTCGAACAGCCCCTGCACACCGCTCCAGACCGTGTCTTCGGAAGACTGTCCCAGTAGATTGAGCTGCATGATGGGTAGAAAGTTCGCCGGCACATAGAGCAACAAGGCCGCGATCACCAGGGCCAGGCTGCGTTCGACCACATTGTGCCGGTGCGCGTAGAGCTCATAGCCACAACGCGGGCACTGGGCTTTCTCACCGAGGGCGAGCTTGAGCTTGCGCATCAACAAGTCGCATTCATGGCAGGCAACCAGGTCGTCCAGTGGTAATTCTGACAACCCGGGGGCGTCAACCGGTTCTGGCATAGAAGGCTCTGGGAGTGGAGAAAGTAACGGTTATTCTAGTGTTCCAATCCGAAAATAACTGTGCAAATTTGTTTGCGAATAAGAGCAATTTTTTTG